>NZ_DASVSF010000052.1 GCF_036388275.1 Longimicrobium sp. | reverse complement strand
GGAGCGTAGGTTTGAGGCCGCGTCAAACCCGTCGTCGACGTAGGAGTGTGTGGCGTCTACGCACCGGAATGCGCGCTGCTCCGTCTCCCGAGTGGACGCAGATGAGGGCCAAACCCCTGCTGTCACCTTGGTTTTGTGCGTCCCTGGCCCGATACAAAGATGTGGGTAATGGGTAGCGCAAGCGGGCGAGGGGGAGAATTCGACCGCACGCCGCCTGCCCGCCGCGCACGCTGTCATCCCGATGGAGCGGCCCCGGAATACCGTCCGCCACACCGATGACGGCAGCGACTGAGGGATCCGCCACACACTGCGCGCGACGCGACACTGCTCCGGAAACCTCACATCGATCGTGCATCGGCCAACGGCCGAACGGCGCTGGAGTCGTGACGAAAGGACGGCGTCGCGGAGGGCGGTGTGTGTGGCGGATCCCTCAGTCGCTGCGGATTCCGGTGTGACGGAAGGCTCGGCGTGGCCGCTCCGTCGGGATGACATCGTGTGACTTCGGCAGGTGCGGCGCGACTCACGTAGTGTGTGGCGGATTCATCCGCTCCGCCGCGCGCCTACTCGCTGATCGCGCGCCAGACGGCTTCCGTGTCGGACAGGTCGGCTAACAGGTGGTCGGGGCCGCAGGCTGCCAGTTCGTCCATCGTGTGCCCGCCCGTGGCCACCGCCAGGGTGCGCACCCCCAGGTGCGCGCCGCAGGAGATGTCGAACGGCGTGTCGCCCACGATCACCACCTCCTTGCCCTGGTAGCCGATGCCCGTCAGCTCGCGGGCGCGCTCGATGGCGATGGCCGGGAGTTCCGGCCGCTGCCAGTGATCCGAGCCGTACGCGCCCACGCGAAAGCGCTCGAAGGGAAGCCCCGCCGCCTCCACCTTGAGCCGCGCGCCCTCCACCACGTTCCCCGTCAGCAGACCCAGCACGGTTTCCGGATGGAACGCGTGGATGCGCTCCAGCAGCCCGGGTACGCCCGGCAGCGCCTTCACCCGGCCGGTGATGTCGTGGCGCAGCCCCTCGACGTACATCGGCCACAGCGCATCGAAACCGGCCTCGATCTCCGCCTCGCCGACCCCCACGCCGCCCAGCAGCTCGCGTACGATCTGCGGATCGGTGCGCCCGCCCATCCGGTATCCGTCCAGCCGCCCCGTCTGGCCGTACACCTTCACCATGGCGGTGGCGATGGCACGGCGGCCCGCGCCGCCCGCGTCCAGCAGGGTCCCGTCGATGTCGAAAAGAATCAGCCGCCGCATCCTCGTTCCATGGAAAAGGTTGCGGCGCCCGCCACGCACGCCCCGCGCCGCGCCCGCGGCACGTATCTTTCCACACTTCTGTCGCTTGTGCCGGACCCCATCGATGCATGGACGACAATGGACCAGGACCGCCGCCAGAAGCAGCACGGCCTTGCCCTCGCCACCAGCGGCCTGGCGCTGGCGCTGGCGGTGATCGCCATGCTCGACGTCATGGAATACGCCCACATCGCGACGGTGGAGTGGGCGCTGCTGGTGGCCGTGGCGGGCGTGGTGCTGGGGTCGGTGTGGGTGCTCCTGGCTCGCGGCGGGCGGCTGTGGCGCGGGTGGGACCCCCACTTCGTGCTGGTTCCCTCGCTGGCCACCGCGCTGCTGCTGAGCGCCATGGTGCGCACGGCGCCCGAGGTGCGGATGCTGGTGCTGGTGGTGTGGCCGGTGGTGCTGATCTTTTGCGCCGGGTACATCGGCTTTCGCGCGGCCGCGCTGCTCAGCGCGCTGATGACGGCCGGCTACCTGGGCGCGGTGGTGTGGGCGGGGCTTCCCGGCACGCGGCTGGGGGTGGAGGCGCTGGTGGGCGGCGTGTTCCTGGTGACGTCGCTGTACGCCTGCGTGGTGCTGTCGCGCATCCGCAAACAGCGGCTGGAGCTGGCGGCGGCGCGCGCCGAGCTGTCGCGGCTGGCGCTGACCGACTCGCTGACGGGGCTGGCCAACCGGCGCCACTTCGACCACGTGGTGGCCGCCGAAACGTCGCGGCGCGAGCGGCACGGCGGCGCGCTGAGCCTGGCCATCCTGGACGTGGACCACTTCAAGCACTACAACGACCGCTTCGGCCACCCGGCGGGCGACACGGCGCTGCAGGAGTTCGCCCGCATGCTGCGCGAGCACGTGCGCGTGCACGACACCGTGGCGAGGGTGGGGGGCGAGGAGTTCGCGGTGGTGATGGTGGGCGCCGACGCCGACACGGCCTGCGCCGTGGCCGAGCGGCTGCGCCGGTTCGTGGCACTGCACCGCTTCGCGGGCGGGGCGCACCTGTCCGTAAGCATCGGCGTAGCCACCGCGCCCGACGACGGCTCCGACGCGTCGGAGCTGGTGCGCTCCGCCGACCGCGCGCTGTACCTGGCCAAGGCCGCCGGCCGCGATACCGTGGTGGCCGCAGCCGAGGACGGATCCGCGGCGCTCGCCTCGCGCCCGGGCTGAGGCGGGCTCAGGCGGCCGGCGCCACGCCCACGGCCCCGGAGCCCACCCGCTGCATGGCCACGTAGGCCTGCCACAGGATGGTGCCGGGGTCGCTGTTCCCCGCGGGCACCGCCACGCCGATGCTGGCGCTCAGCGGCACGGCGCCGCCCTGCACCGCCGACGCCAGCTCCCGCTGAATCCGCTCGGCCACTGCCTGGGCGTCTTCCGCGGCGTGCAGCCCGTCGAGCAGCACGGTGAATTCGCCGCCCCCCGCGTACCCCACCGTGTCGATTTCCCGCAGGCTCACCCCCAGGCGCCGCGCCAGCTCGGGCACGTGCGCCTCCTTGTCGTCCGACGTCCGCACGTACAGCACGCCGAACAGCAGCTTGTGCCGCCGGTGGCGCGCGGCCGCGTGGCGCAGCCGGTCCCAGAACAGGATGCGGCTGGCCAGCCCGGTGCGCGGGTCCAGCAGCACGTCGGCCAGCTCCGACCACGTTCGCGAGAACGCCTCGCGGGCGGCCGCGGACTCGGGCTCAATGGGAGCGGGGGGCGCCTGGGCAGCCAGCGCCCGCAGCACCTCGTCCACGTTCTGCTGCGCCTGGCTCACCAGGCGCTGGCGGATTTCAGTGGCCTGCGAAGCGACCCGGTCCTCGGAGCCGGTGGTCGGGTGGGGCTCGGTCACGAATGCGGCTTGGGACGAGGGAGCACAACCGGCGCATCCTGTTGCGCATGCCGTCATACTGGGACGCGGGGCCCGTCTGCGCAAACTCGCGGGCGTCGGAAAAAGGATTGGCCCGGCCGGGAGCATCCCCGGCCGGGCCGTCCGTCCCCTCCCGAATCAGCGGATCGCCGTCAGGGGCTGGTGTACACGTAGCCCGCGACGCCCTGGTCGTAGTAGCCCAGGTACCACTGCGCGTTCTGCCCCTCCCAGTAGTCCGTCGTGTAGAACGTGTTGCCGGTGCTGGGCTGGTACAGGCGGTACAGGGGAGTGGTGCCGGCAACCTGCCAGTTGGCGATGTAGCCCAGCAGGTACTCGTTGGTGTAGCCCTCGCACCCCGGGTCGGTGGACATGAAGTGGTCACCCGTCCACATGTTGTAGCAGCGGTAGAACGCCGAGTGGTTCCCGTCGCCCGCGTTGTTCAGCCAGAAGTAGTTCTGGAATTCCAGGTGGTACCATCCGTACGCCTCCCACGGGTCCACGCCGTACATGTGGTCGCCGTTGGAGTTGGCGTACAGGCGGTGGATCCCCGTGCGGCTGGCCGGAGGCGTTCCCTGCCCGGTGTACAGCAGCAGGTTGGGCGTGCCCGGCGTTACCCCCGACAGGCGGTTGGGCGTGGCGGTGTTCACGATGTGGGCGTTCACCGTGTACGGCGAGGCCCACGGGTCGCCCTCCAGGTACAGCGCCGCCGCGCCCGCCACGTGCGGCGAGGCCATCGACGTGCCGCTCATGCTGGTGGTGCCGCCGTACAGCATGGCCGAGGTGATGTCCTCGCCCGGCGCGTACAGGTCTACGCACTGCCCCACGCTGCTGAAGTAGGCCTGCCCGTCCCACTGGTTGCTGGCCGCCACCGTCAGCGCGTCGGGCGAGCTGGCGGGCGAGTACCAGCACGCGTCGTCGCCGTAGCCGTTGCCCGCGGCCACGGCCACGGTGACGCCCGACCAGACCAGGTTCTGGATGGCGTCGTTCACGGCCTGCATGTAGCCACCGCCCAGCGACAGGTTGGCCACCGCCGGCGTGGGGTGCGTGTAGCGAACCCAGTCGATGCCCGCGATTACCCCGCTCCAGCTGCCCCAGCCGCCGCAGTCCAGCACGCGCACGGCCACCAGGCTCACCGACTTGGCCACGCCGTAGTTGGCGCCGCCCACCGTTCCCGCCACGTGCGTTCCGTGCCCGTGGCAGTCTTCGGCGTTGCCGCCAAAGTCGTCGTAGCCGCCCCACGCACGTCCGCCGAAGTCCCAGTGCGAGGTCTCGATGCCCGTGTCGATGATGTACGCGGTGACGCCGGCGCCGGTGCGGGTGTAGGAGTAGTTGCCATCCAGCGGCAGGTCGCGCTGGTCAACGCGGTCCAGCCCCCAGCTGGCGGCCACCAGCCCCACCTTCTGGTCCTGCTCCACGTACTTCACGCGGGGATTGCGGCGGATGGCCTCTACCGCGGCCGCCGGCAGGGTGGCCGAGAAGCCCTTGATGGCGTGCTGGTAGGTGTGGTGCACGGTGCCGCCGTGCGCCGCCGCCAGCTGCCGGGCCAGCCCCGGCGCGTCGGACACGTCCTTGTTGAAGACGACGACGTAGCGGTCGGGTATCACCTGCCTGCCGCGCCCCGCCTGCCGGGCCTCGGACGGCGCGCCGGGCGCCAGGTCGGGCGCGGTGGGGTCGTCGGAGCACGCCGCGAGCGAGAGAGAGAACGCCACGGCCGCAAAGAGGTGCCTGCTGCGCATCAGCATACTGCCCTTCCCTCCGAATGCACCCCGGGTGCATGGACGCTCCAGGCCCGTCCCGGGGTGAGTGCCCGGGCCAGGAACGGGACGGTGTCGGCCGCCCGGAAAAGCTCTTCTTCGATCGGCGGAACGCGGGCCGGCTCCAGATATCAATCGCGTCGCATTATGTGCCTGCACTCTACGAGGGGATCATCCCGCGCGCAAGGTTTTCGTAAAAGACGAAATCCTCCCTCGACTCGCTGAACGCCGAAAGTGTAGCAGGCTTGCCGAATATTCTTCCCCTCACCTGCATTGATCTCGCCTCTAATTGTTGACTTTGTTCGCCGTGCGCAGGCAAATGGTTATGCGACAAGCACATCCACACCTGGAACGCGACGGTGGCGAGGAGGCGAGTGCGTAGAATAGCGATTCTCCTGCTCTATTCTGAGGCGTGATGCTGAACAATGTTTCACAAAAACAGGGCAATGACCTGACCCCGGTAAAAGGTGCAAAGTTGTAAGTCGTTGCTGGAGCGTTGCTTGCGCTTGTGTGTCCATCCGGTACACGCCGTGCCTTTACCGGATGCCGACCGCGGCGCATGGCGCGCCGCCGATGGTCCCCATCTCTTCCAGGAGTACGCATGCGCCGGACGTTCGCTTTCGCCGCCTTTGCCGCCACCCTCGCGGCCTGCGGTGACCAGACCAGCCCGGTGGCCCCCGCCGGCCCCGTGAACCTGTTGCAGGACAACAGCATCATCCCCGGCCGCTATATCGTCACCCTCAGCGACGACGTCGATCCGCTGCCGATTGCGCTGCAGTACGGCATTCGCCCCGACTACGTGTACGAGAGCGTGCTCACGGGCTTCGCGGGCAACATCGGCAGCGTGGCGCTCGAGGCGTTGAAGCTGGACGGCCGCGTGCGGAGGATCGAGCCCGACGGCCGCACCACCGCGTACAACACCACGCAGGCGGCCGCCACCTGGGGGCTGGACCGCATCGACCAGCGGGCGCTTCCGCTGAACACCACGTACAACTACGTCAGCACCGGCGCGGGCGTCACCGCGTACATCGTGGACACCGGCATCCGCTACGACCACGCCGAGTTCGGCGGCCGCGCCACCTTCGGCGTGGACGTGATGGCCGACAGCGCCACCATGCGCGGCGGCGACTGCAACGGGCACGGAACCCACGTGGCGGGCACGGTGGGCGGCTCCACCTACGGGGTGGCCAAGAACGTGTCGCTGGTGGCGGTTCGCGTGCTTGACTGCGCCGGCAGCGGCTCGTTCTCGGGCATCATCGCCGGCATGGACTGGATCGCGCAGAACGGGCGGCTTCCGGCGGTGGCCAACATGTCCATCGGCGGGCTGGTTCCGCAGCGCAGCGCCTCGGTGGACCAGGCCACCAGCAACCTGATCGCCGCCGGCGTCACGCTGGCGCTGGCCGCGGGCAACGGCGTTCCCAACGGCGGCGTGGGCATCGATGCCTGCAACGGCTCGCCGGGCGGGCACCCGCTGGCCATCACGGTGGGCGCCAGCGACAAGACCGACACCCGCACCGTGTGGAGCAACTTCGGCAGCTGCGTGACCCTCTTTGCCCCGGGCAGCGGCATCATGTCGGCCGACTTCGCCAGCGCGACGGGCGCCAAGTCGCTGAGCGGCACCTCGATGGCCTCGCCGCACGTGGCGGGCGTGGCGGCCCTGTACCTTCAGGGTGCGCCGGGCGCCTCGCCGGCGACCGTCAAGCAGGCCCTGTTCGACGCCAGCACCAGGACGGTCGTGCAGCTTTCGCTGAGCACCAACAACCACGTGGTGTACAGCCTGGTGCCCACCCCGGTGATTCCGCCCACCGAGACCGGCTCCACCCCCTGCACGCCCAAGAACAAGAACAAGGGCACCTGCAAGTAGGCCTCTGGCCGGTTGCGGGATGAACGAAAGGGGCCGGCGCGATGCGCCGGCCCCTTCTTCGTGCGTGAGTGCGGAGAGCGGCTACAGCGCGTTCAGCTCGGTGAAGAGCTTGCGGGCCACGCTGCGCCAGTCGTAGTGGTCGCGGGCCACGCGGTAGAGCGCGTCCTTGTGGCGCTCGCCCATCTCCAGCGCCAGCGGCACGTGGCGGACGATGTCGGCCACGGTGCGCTCCGGGGCCGCGTCCAGCTTCATCGCCTCGGCGTCCTCCGCCGGAAGCGCCTGGGCCACGGAGTCGATGCTGGCCTTCATCCCCGCGAAGTAGGTGCCCAGGGGAAAGGCGCCCGACGCCAGCGCCTCCAGGAACACCAGCGGCCCCGCCTCCTTGACCACGGAGGGGAAGACGGCCGCGTCGCAGCAGGGGAAGAGGTGGTGCAGCTCGCGGTGCGTCAGGTAGCCCGTGAACAGCACTGTTTCCGGCCGCAGGTGCTTTTGCGCGGCGGCGTAGTACGCATCCAGCTCCCCGCGCTCGCGCAGCTGCTCCAGGTACAGCGCCACCTGCGTCAGCTCTTCGCCCTCGGACTCGCCCTCCGGCGACCCTTCCAGCACGCGGCCGTGGGCCACGATCAGGTCCACCAGGGCCCGCTCCCCCTCGCGCAGGGCCCAGAGCAACGCCTCCAGCACCTCGCGTAGCGGGCCGTGCCCCACGACGATCACCCGCAGGTCCGGCCGCTTTTCCAGGATCAGCGGCAGGGCGGCGACCACGCTCTGGATTCCCTTGCTGCTGATCAGCCGGCCGACGAAGAGCAGCGTGGGCTCGCTCGCCCAGTCCACCGCGTTCAGCCTGGCCTCCAGCCCCTCGTCCGGCGTCTTGCCCTCGTACCGCTGAGCATCGGCGAACACGGCGCGCAGCTCGTCCACCGTCATGTCGCCCCGCAGCCGGCCCAGCATCTCCGTTTCCTGCGCGGGAACGCGGCCGCGCTTCATCCCCGCGAGCGCCTCCGCGAGCCGGGCGACGTTGCCGGGGCGCTCGGACCGGGCGATGGGCTCGAACTGGCTGGTGTCGACGCCTAGGTGAAGCTCGGAGAACTTCGCTTCCAGGTCCGGAACCGCGCCCAGGATGCCGCGCACCCGGTCGCGCATCTCGCCGCCGATGGCGAACACGCGCCGCGCGGAGGTGAACGCGCCCAGCGCCAGCCGGTGGAACCGCTCGTCGCGCTTGACGGCAAACTCCAGCGCGCTTCCGTGCGGCATCACGGCGAAGGGAACGCCCGTCTCCTCGCTCACCCGCTGCGCCACCACCGACATCAGCACCGCGTGGTTGGCGTGGATGGCCGTGATGCCGTTCTCGGCGACGATGCGGCGCAGCGCGCGGACGTTGCGGTCCACGTAGGCCTCCACCGCCTCGTCGTCGAGGTCGACCATCGGCACCACGTTGGGGAACTCCTCGTACTTGTCCCACACGTACACCGGCAGGGTGTCGCCCAGCACCGGCTTGTGAAGCACGCAGCACCCCGGGTGCTCCGCGTCGGCGCGGTAGAACGTCTCCGCGGGCTCGTCGCCCCGGTAGCGGCGCGCCTCGGTGATGAACGAGTAGCGCTCGGGGTGGTTCTCCTGCGCCATCAGGTGAACGTTGTGGCCTTCCCTGCACAGCGACTCCACGATGGAGCGCGTCCACAGGTTGCTTCCCGAGCCTTCCAGCAGGTATCCGTGAAGGATGCAGATCATCGTAAGCCTCGTGCGCGGTGGGGTGGGACGCGTCGCACGGTCGCAAGGACGCGGCCAGAGATGGATGCGCTGAACCCATCGGATGATCCGCGGTCTGCCGTGGCGGCGCACGCCTTGCTTGGGCACCTGCGGCAAACCTCGAAAAGGAGCGATGGATGCTGCGAAGCTGGATAGGAACGGCGCTGGCCGGCGCGCTGCTGATGACGGCGGGATGCACGGTCAAGGACAGCTCTGACGAACCCGCCAACACGGGCGACGCGGCCGCCGCGGCGCCCGCGCAGCCGCAGGCCCAGACCCCCGCGGCCCAGCCCGCCCCCCCGCCCATGCCGCCGCCCGACCTGCGGCTGGAGGTGAACGTGGGCGAGCGCAAGCTGTACGTGTACCGCAACGACCAGGTAGTCAGCACGCACGCCATCGCCGTGGGCACGGACGAGTGGCCCACGCGCACGGGCGAGTGGACCGTCGGCCAGGTGGTGTTCAACCCGCGCTGGACGCCGCCCACGGACGAGGAGTGGGCCAAGGACGAAGAGGTGGCGGAGCCGGGCGACGCCGACAACCCGCTCGGGCGCATTCAGATGGTGTACGATCCACCGCGCTCCATCCACGGCACCAACGAGCCGGAGTCGCTGGGCAAGGCGGCGTCGCACGGCTCTATCCGCATCTCCAACGCCGACGGGCTGCGGGTGGCGCGCATGGTCATGCAGTCCGGCGGCGCGGCCAAGGACGACGCGTGGATCCAGCGCGTGCAGGCCAATCGCACGGAGCGGGTGGAGGTGGCCATCCCCAACCCCATCCCCATCCGCGTGGTCTCCGGCGGCGACACCGAGAGCTCGTACCGGCCTGGAGAGAGCAACAAGGGACAGAGCGGGTCGGGCGAGCAGGAGAAGGACAAGAGCGGCTCGCGTGAGAAGGAGAAAGAAAAGAGCGGCTCCGGGGCCTGACACACGGGCGGAACAATGGAGCGGAGCCGGCGGGATGATCCCCCCGCCGGCTCCGCCGCTATTGTCTCCCCAAGCTCTGAGGTCCAACCCCAAGCTCTGAGGTCTAACCCCAAGCTCTGAGGTCTAACCCCAAGCTCTAAGGTCTAACTCCAAGCTCTGAGGTCTAACTCCAAGCTCTGAGGTCTAACCCCAAGCTCTAAGGTCTAACCCAAAGCTCTAAGGTCTAACTCCTAAGCTAAGGTCTAAACCCAAGCTCTAACGTCTGAGCACAGCCTTCAACTAGCCACGTGAGACGAGTCACCAGCTAAGTACCGCTGGTGAGGGTGCGTCGGACGTTCTGGGTATCGGTACTGAAGTGCTCGTTGTTTCACGAGATCTTGTACAATGCCCCGCATCCCGCTCCTCGTATACCCAAGAAGCTCCTCAAGCTCTTCCAAGGCGAGCGGCATACGCCTGCAGAGTGCGACGATCGTGCGGTCACGTTCCAATCGTGCAGGGCGCTTCCTCTGCCGAAGGGCATCACGCAGAGGTCGGGCAAGGTTTACCATTTCATCCCACTCCTCGGGCGAGATGCCGATGCGCTCCGAATTGTCAGGAAGGCCTGCGTCCTCGCGGAGGTGTGGAGAAAGTTGGTACCACGTCTTCGAGCCGCCCCCCTGCGGGTCGAGGAGCCCTCGCTGACGCAATCTTCCGAGTACCGCGGTCGCATCCGCCGGGTGTACCCCCGTGAGGCTGCGCAAGCGCTGGTTATCGACCATCCCCTCATGTTTTGCGAGCACGAGCGCCAGCTGCTCCTCTTCCGTCCAATGATCGCCAAGGGATTGGAGCCAGTTGCGATCGTCCGCAGGAATGAGGTGAGCGTATCGCAGCTCGATGGTGAACTCGTATCGTTCCGTGCTCTGATGGATATCCGGAAGCTGGAAGCCCAGCTTGCGCCATAGCTGTACGATCTTGGGAATCCCCGTGCCTGCTTCTTCTGCAAGACCGATCTGCCGGAACATGCGTGCGATCGTGGGGTTCCGTGGATCTGACCGGTTGCCGATGAGCATGTCGTCTTCCGGGACGCGAGACGTACCCGGGTTGCGGAAGAGGAAACCGTCTGGTGACCGCAGAATGAGCGAGGCTTCGCTCTCCACGTAGTCGGCATGTACGAGCAGGTTGACCAGCGCCTCGCGCAGTGCAGTGTGAACCGCAGTTTGCCCACTTCGAACTTCATCCTGTAGTTCGAAGGGAGTCGGCAGGCTAACGGTTAGCCCGGGGAAGATGGTGAAGAAGGCGCCGTATAGATGGCCTTCCCAAGCGATGCGGTCCAGCCAGCGTTCATAGACATCCGTTGTGCCCGAAAGCGAGCGGAAGTCGATCAGGTGCCGTCCTCTCCATTCGCGGATCGCCTCCGGTAGCCCGAACATCAGGAGCCCCGCCCGCGTCAGCGCTTCCACCCCACTGCGTCGGTCCTTCATTGCCCCACCCAGCGATTTCAGGAACGCCCAATCGTCGAGTTCGTTCTTGGGATTCGCCGGATCGTGCGTCTGAAAGCGATTTCTGTATCCTGACAGCGCGTACCTGTCGAGATCCGCAAGCCCGAATCCTTCCAGTACCACCAGGTCGGCGTGGTCACCGGAAGCCTCGCGGATCATGCGATCGACCTCGGGCTTGCCGCATTTGTAATCCGCGGAGTGACGGCGGACGTAGGTTCCCTGGTACGGATTTCCGTTGATGTATACCGGTCGCTCGGTTCGGGGCACGGCTGGAACCCGGATGATCACCAACGCAGCGCCATCGACGTGCTCGACCGACACATCTCGCTCATCGCATACCGCGCTACTGAGCTTCTGCGGATTTCGCAGTGCATCCCAAAGCTCCTTCCGCCGCGCGTCGGCATTGGAAACGCCTTCCACCTCGAAACCGCCACTCTCGTTGACGCCGAGTACGATGCAACCGCCCCGGGTGTTTGCGAACGCACTGATGGATTCCCATACGTCGCGGGGGATTCCTCCGTGGGCACGCTTGTACTCGACCTCTACGTCTTCCGCGGGATCGAGTCTGGTCAGCAGCTGCATGAGCGTATCGGGCGGCTCATGAGAGGTGCGTCGGGTCATGGTCTTGATTCTTCCATACGCGTGAGCGGCTCGCCGCAATCTACTTCCATCCGCACCGTTCAACGAGAGTTCGTCAGGTATCACACACTCGATAAGCGGCGAGCGATCTGGCGCGATCCCTCCTTGCACAAACGAATCTGGGTCGAGTGCGATAAAGGTAGCTTTCAACATCTGGCGCAGGGGAGCGGTGCTGCTGTTGGAGGCGCCTTTCCGTTGCCCCTCGTGGTATGCGTCGTGCCGATTCCGCCGGCGTTCCGGGTGGTGTGGGAGGGCAACCGGGAGGGGTGGATGGCACGTCCGGACGCGGTGGTGGTGGGATCGGGGCCCAACGGGCTGGCGGCGGCCATCGCGCTGGCGCAGGCGGGGCGGCGCGTGGTGGTGCGCGAGGCGGCGGATACCATCGGCGGGGGGATGCGCACCGAGGAGCTGACGCTTCCCGGCTTTCACCACGACGTGTGCTCCACCGTGCACCCGCTGGGCGTGTCGTCGCCTTTTTTTCGGGCGCTGCCGCTGGCCGAGCACGGGCTGGAGTGGGTGCACTCGCCGGCCTGCCTGGCGCACCCGCAGGACGATGGCACGGTGGCCATGCTGGAGCGGTCGATGGAGGAGACCGGCGCCACGCTGGGCCCCGACGCGCGCGCCTGGAAGAAGCTGATGAACCCGTGGGTGCGCCGCTGGCTGGTGCTGGCGGAAGACGTGCTGGGCCCGCTGGAGTTTCCCGACCACCCGCTGCTGCTGGCGCGCTTTGGCGTGTACGGAATCCGGCCGGCGTACGGGCTGGCCAAGCGCCGGTTCCAGGGCGAGCTGGCGCGCGCGCTGTTCGCGGGGAACGCCGCCCACAGCATGGTGCCCCTCACCCGCTCGCCCACGGCCGCCTTCGGGCTGACGCTCGCTGCCGCGGGGCACGCCGTGGGGTGGCCCATCGCCCGCGGCGGCTCGCAAAGCATCGCGAATGCGCTGGCCTCGTACCTCCGCTCGCTGGCCGGAGAGATCGTCACGGGCGCGCCGGTGGACAACGTCGACGAGTTCCAGGGCGTGCCGCTGGTGCTGCTGGACCTGACGCCCCGTCAGGTGCTGCGGGTGGCGGGGCACCGCCTGTCGGGGCGCTACAGGCGTGCGCTGGGGCGGTTTCGCTACGGCGCGGGCTCGTTCAAGATCGACTGGGCGCTCAGCGGCCCCATCCCCTGGCGCAGCCCGGAGTGCGCGCGCGCGGCCACGGTGCACCTGGGGGGCACGCTGGACGAGATCGCGGCGTCGGAGCACGCGCCGCTGGAGGGAAAGGTTCCCGAAAAGCCGTTCGTGCTGCTGGTGCAGCCGACGCTGTTCGACCCGTCGCGCGCTCCAGCGGGAAAGCAGATCGCCTGGGCGTACTGCCACGTGCCGTTCGGGTGCGACGTCGACATGACGAAGGCGATCGAAGACCAGGTGGAGCGCTACGCACCCGGGTTCCGCGACGTGGTGCTGCACCGGAACGTGATGCCGCCCTCCGCGCTGGAGCGGCACAACCCCAACCTGGTGGGCGGCGACATCAGCGCGGGCGCCATGACGCTGCGGCAGGTGTTCTTTCGCCCGGCGCCGCGAAAGATCCCGTATTCCACGCCCGTGCCGGGGCTGTACCTGTGCTCGGCCTCTACGCCGCCGGGCGGAGCGGTACACGGGATGTGCGGCTACTACGCCGCCGAAGCCGCGCTGAAGCATCCCATCACCGCGCCCGACCACGCGTAGGAGCGCCCCGCCCCTCCCCGCACAAACGACGTGCGGAGAGGGCAGAACTTCGATCGGGTTCGACTGGACTCGGCGCAGACCTCGGCGCCCCCCATCCCCAACCCTTCCCCCGCAAACTGCGCGGGGGAAGGGAGCCAGTGCCGTGGGTCACACCGGCCTCTGCGCACCGGTCTGTCATCCTGAGCCCCAGGCGCACCTTACCAGCCCGTGCACCCTACCTCGCGGGGCGAAGGATCTAGCCTGGGCGCTTCCAAGCCCGGGCGCGGCAGCGGTCACCTGTGCTGAGGCCGCGACGTCCAGGCGTTGCGACACGGGCCCGCATACCACGGCTGCCCTCTCCCCGGCCCCTCTCCCGCAAGCGGGAGAGGGGAGAATTCGATCGCGCTTCGGCAGGTACGGCGGGTTCACCCTCCCCCGGATCTCTCGCCGTTTGCGGGCACTCCGCTTCTCGTCTAGCTTCCGCACCCATCACACGCTCTCCTCGCCGCCCCCCTTCCGTGTCCTCCGTGCCCTCCGTGTGAGGCCATCGTCTCCATCGCCCGATGAGCAAGAAAAAGCGAGCCCCCGCGCCTCCGAAAGCACCGCCCGCGGCCGAGCAGGCGCCACTCTCACCGGGGATGCGGCGGCTGTTCACCGCCATCACCGTCGCGTTGCCGTTCATCCTGCTCCTTCTGCTGGAGGTGGGGCTGCGCGTGGCGGGATATGGTGAAAGCCATCCCCTTTTCGTACGGGCGGAGGGGCGCCCGGAGTTCATGCATCCCAACCCCGACGTCGCTAAGCGTTACTTTCCCAAGGGCACCATCGTCCCGCTGCCGCACCTGGACTTCTTTCGCGCGGAGCGGCGGCCGGAAACGTTCCGCATCATCTTCCAGGGCGAGTCGTCCGCGGCCGGGTTTCCGTACCGCCACGGCGGCGCGCCCTCGCGAATGCTTCAACAGCGGCTGCAGGCCACCTTTCCCGACAGGGACATCGAGGTGGTGAACACCGCGCTCACCGCCGTCAACTCGTACACGCTGCTGGACCTGGCCGGCGAGGTCATCGCCCAGCGGCCGGACGCGGTGATGATCTACACCGGGCACAACGAGTACTACGGCGTGTTCGGCGTGGGCTCGTCGCAGTCGGCGGGGCGCGCGCGGTGGCTGACGAAGGCGTACCTGCGGCTGCGGCACCTGCGCATCGCCCAGCTGATGGGGAGCCTGTTCGGCCGGGGCGCCGCGCCCGCGGGGGAGGGCGGCGAGCCGCGGACGGTGATGGAGCTGATGGCCGGCGACCAGCGCATTCCCCTGGGCTCCGCGCGCTACCGGGAGGGCGTCGAGCAGTTCCGCGCCAACCTGCGCGAGCTGCTGGGCCGCTACCGGGCCGCGGGAATCCCCGTGTTCATCGGCACGGTGGCGAGCAACGAGCGCGACCAGCCGCCCTTCGTCAGCGGCCTTGCGCCGGGCACGGACTCAGCGGCGTGGGGACGCGCCTACCGTGCCGGACTCGAGGCGATGGGGCGGGGCGACCCTGCGGGGGCGGAGCGTGCACTGCGCGAGGCGGTACGGATGGACAGCACCGCGGCGGACGCGTTGTACGCGTTGGGGCGGGTCTACAACGCCCGGGGCGATGCCGGCCGGGCGCGCGTTCACTACCGCGCCGCCAAGGAGGCCGACCAGCTCCGCTTCCGTGCGCCGGAAGCGCTGAACCGGGTGATCCGCGAAGAAGCCGCCCGCCACGGGGCGACGGTGGTGGAAACGCAGCGCGCACTGGAGCGGGCCGCGCCTGGGGGGTCCATCGGGGGCACGCTGATGCTGGAGCACCTTCACCCCAACGTGGACGGCTACTTCCTGATCGCCGACGCGTTCTACGAGGCGCTGAGGGCGCGGCGGATGATCGGGCCGTGGACCCGCCCCGTCCTGGCGGCGGAGGCGCGGCGCGCCGTTCCGGTGACGGCGGCGGACTCGCTGGTGGGGGTGTTCCGGGCAGACCGCGTGCGCTCGGGATGGCCGTTCCGTCCGCGGGGCACCCGGGCCACGCCGTTGGTCGACACGTTGCAGCCGCGCACGCCCGAAGAGCAGCTCGCGCAGGCGATGGTGGGCGGATCGCTCCCCTGGCCCGAAGCGATGGACCGCCTGCGCGGCCACTACGAGCAGACCGGCCAGTGGGAGCAGGCGCTGCGCGTGGCCCGCGCGCTGGCGCAGGAGTACCGCACCGAGCCGCGCCCGCTGCTGGACGGCGGGCGCATCGCCTACACACTGGGGCGCTACGACGAAGCGCTGGGCTGGTTCCAGGCCGCCAACGCCCGCGAAGAGAGCTCCGAAAGCCTGCGGCTGATCGGCGTGATCCTGCTGCGGAAGAACGACCACGCGGCCGCGCTGGCGCACCTTCGCCGCGCGGCCATGCTGGATCCCGGCGACCAGCGCCTTGCGCAGGCGCTCCGCGCCGCCGAGGCCCTCCCCGGCCTGGAGCAGCAGCGCACCCGCACCCCGGGCGACGCCAGCCTGCTGTACAACCTCGCCACCGTCTACGCGCTCACCTACCAGTACGAAAAGGCGAAGTCCACCCTCGCCGACCTCCGCCGCGTGAGCCCCGCGCATCCGGGCGCGGACAGGCTCCAAGCTCAGCTCCCGCCCTGAAACAGAAAGCCTCACACGGAGGGCACGGAGTACACGGAGGAGGGGAGGGGAAGGAGGCCCCCCTGCAGTTCCTCTGTGACCTCCGTGCCCTCCGTGTGAAACCCGCAGTTACTCCGCATTAGCAGGCGCCTGGGCCAGCCAGTCGTGCGCCCAGGTGCCCAGCGCGTCCACCGCCGCGGCCAGCGCGCGGCCCTTGTCGGTCAGGGCGTACTCCACCCGCACCGGCGTGTCGGGAATCACGCTGCGCTCCACGATTCCTTCTGCCTCCAGCTCGCGCAGCCGCTCCGAGAGCATCCGGTCGGTGATCTCGGGAATGGCCGCGCGCAGCCCCGCGAACCGGCAGCGCTGGTTCAGCAGGACAAAGATGATGGCGCCCGTCCAGCGCCGGCCGATCAGCTCGACGGCGCGGTGAAAGTGCGGGCATAGACGAGTGGCGTCGCTCATGGCTGCCAGGATAGACGAAGGGCGCAGTTGACGCAATCAACTTCTTTTTGTATAGTTGCTACTGGAAAGATATCACACGAGTTCCACCGGGAGCAAGCCATGAGCACCACTACCGACCTGTTGAACGTGCGAGACGCGGCCCTGCAGCGCCGCTCCATCCGCGCGTTCGAACCGCTGCCCATTCCGCGCGAGGACCTCGACGGCATCCTGGACGTGGTTCGCCTGGCGCCCTCGGCGTTCAACGTGCAGCCCTGGCGCTTCGTGATCGTCGAAACCCCCGAGCTCAAGGCGCAGCTGGCGGCGGCGGCCTTCAACCAGCGGCAGGTGCATTCCGCCCCCGCGGTCATCGTGCTGTACAGCGACATGCAGGACGCGCTGGCCACCATCGACGAGACGATCCACCCCGGGATGGACGCCGTGCAGCGCGCCACCACGCGGCAGACCATCCTGCGCTCGTTCCAGGGGCAGAGCCCGGACCAGCGCGAGGCGTGGGGGGCGGCGCAGGCGCACATCGCCCTCGGGTACCTGCTGCTGGCGGCGGAGGCGCATGGCTACCAGACTTCGCCCATGGCCGGGTTCGACGCCGAAGCCGTCAAGCGCCTGCTGAACCTGCCCGAGAACGCGCGCGTCCCGGCGCTGGTGGCCATCGGCCGCGGCACCGAAGAGGGCTTCCCCCACCACCGCCACGCGCTGGAGCGCATCGCCCGCGCCGCCTGACGTGCCGGGCGAGCACCGACGAACGAGGAACCGCGATGAAGGTAGAGATCTATTCGGACGTGGCGTGCCCCTGGTGCTACATCGGCAAGCGGCGCTTCGAGCGCGCGCTGGCGGCGCTTCCCGGGGCCGACCAGGTGGAGGTCGTTTACCGGCCCTACCAGCTGAACCCCGACGCCCCCGCCACCGCGTTTCCGCTGCAGCAGTACCTGGCGCAGCGGTTCGGGCCGCAGGGCGCGCAGATGGCGCGGCAGGTGACGGAGACGGCGCGGGCCGAGGGCATCGTCATGGACTTCGATTCCGCGATGGCCGCAAACACCTTGGATGCACATCGGCTGCTTCGCCTGGCGGAGCGCGAATACGGCTCCGGCGTGCAGCAGGCGCTCAAGGAAAAGCTCCTGGAGGCGCACTTCGGCCAGGGCGCCGACATCGGTGACGCCGGCGTGCTGGAAACGCTGGCCGCCGGCACCGGGATGGACGGCGAGCGGGTGCGGGGCTACCTGGCAGGCGGCGAGGGCCGGCGGGAGGTCAAGGACGAGATCGCGCAGGCGCAGCGCCTGGGGATCACCGCCGTGCCCACCTTCGTCATCGACGGCCGCTACGCCGTTCAGGGCGCCCAGCCGGCCTCGGCGTTCCTGCAGGTGCTGGAGCAGGTGGCCGGCGAGGCGAAGGAATCCGGTGCAAGTGCCGGCGGCGAGCGCTGCGACGAGGGGAGCTGCGCGGCCTAGACACAAGACGGGCATTCCCTCCACGGGCCCCGGGGCTGGCGCAGCCCCGGGGCCCCTGCGTGCAGGCGCTCCCCAGGCGCCTTGACGGTTGCGATGTTGGGCTGCACCTGATTATGTTGGACGGTCCACCTCTTTAACGAGCGTTCGAACCGCGTTCCACACCTCTATCCACCCCCACTCCACCGAAAGGAGCTTCCGTCGTGCCTTACCCCGCGCGGCGCCTCGCCGCGCGAAACGTTTTTTCCACGTTGTCCAGGAGAATCCCTGAGATGAGAACCATTCGTTGGCTGCTGGCATTGGTGGCGCTGTGCGCCTCACCGATGCTCGCGCTTGCGCAGGACGCGACGACCGTGTCGGGGCGCGTCACCGACACCGACGGCGACCCGCAGGCCGGAGTCCTCGTGCGCATCGCCGATCTGAACGTCGGCACCACCTCCGGCCCCGACGGCTCGTACCGAATCACCATTCCGGGCTCCGCGGTGCGCGCGGGGCAGAGCGTTACCATCACCGCCACCCGCCAGGGCCTGTCCACGGTTTCGCGCAGCCTTACGCTTGCGCCCGGGGGCAACCTTACGCAGAACTTCCAGATGGCCTCGTCGGTCCTGGAGCTCGACGCGCTGGTGGTGACCGCGCTCGGCATCACCCGCGAGGAGCGGGCGGTCACGACCTCCACCGCCTCGCTCGACGCGTCGCAGCTCACCGACGCGCCTGAGACCAACATCGTCAACGCGCTGGCGGGCGAAGTGGCCGGCGTGCAGACCACCAACGCCGGCCCCGCCGGCGGCTCGGCCCGCATCATCATCCGCGGCGCCACGTCGCTCTCGGGCGACAACCAGCCGCTGTTCGTCATCGACGGCGTGCCCATCGACAACTCGTCGCCCACGCTCGACGGGTACGGCGGCTACGACTACGGCAACGCCGCGCAGGACATCAATCCCAACGACATCGCCAACGTCACGGTGCTGAAGGGCCCCAACGCCGCCGCCCTCTACGGGTCGCGCGCCGCCAACGGGGTGATCCTGATCACCACCAAGTCGGGCCGCGGCATCGACGGAACCCAGCTCAGCTACACCAGCAACGTCACCTGGGAAGACCCGCTTCGCCTGCCCTCGTACCAGAACCAGTACGGCCAGGGCTCCGGCGGCGAGTTCGAGTTCGTGGACGGCGCGGGCGCCGGCACGTTCGACGGCGTCGACGAGAGCTGGGGCCCGGCCTGCGATGGCCGCCCGATCACCCAGTTCTTCAGCAACGGAGCGCCGGCTCCCTTCGTCTGCCATCCGGACAACGTCTCGAACTTCTTCCGCACCGGCATGACGGTGCAGAACAACCTGGCCCTGGCGGCCGCCAGCGACCGCGCGAACGTGCGCCTGTCGATCGGCCACATGAACCAGGAGGCGATGTACCCGGGGCAGGAGCTGAGCCGCTACACCATCGGCCTGAACGGCGGCACCCAGATCAACAACCGCCTGCGCGCCGAGGCCTCGGCCAACTACGTCCGCGCCGAGGGCGCCAACCGCCCGGGCACCGGCTACTCGGCCACCAACCCCATGCAGCAGTTCACGTGGTTCGGCCGTACGGTGGACACCCGCCTCCTTCGCGACTTCATGAAGGATGGCGAGCACTACAACTGGAACTACAACTACCACACCAATCCGTACTGGCTGGCGCTGCACAACCGCAACGAGGACGACCGCAACCGGCTCATCGGCAACGTGTCGCTCAGCTACGGCCTCACCGACTGGCTGACGGCCACGGCCCGGACCGGCACCGACTGGTACCAGGACCACCGCAAGCGGATGTTCCACGCGGACAACATCAACTACCCGGACGACACGTTCGACGAAGACCTGATCACCCGCAGCGAGACGAACAGCGACGTGTTCGTGACCGCCGACCGCGACCTGAACAGCACCTTCTCGCTGGCGGCCACCGTGGGCGGCAACTACCGGTACTCCGCCGACGAGCTCAACCTCGTCACGGTCGACCGGCTGACCATTCCGGGGCTCTTCAAGGCCACCAACAACGCCTCGCCCGTCGAAGCGCAGAACCTGCTGTACCGCGTGGGCACCCGCTCGGTGTACGGCTCGGCCCAGCTGGGCTTCCGCGACCTCGCGTTCCTGGAAGTAACCGGGCGCAACGACTGGTCGTCGACGCTTCCCGAGGAGAACAACTCGTACTTCTACCCGTCGGTTTCCGGCAGCCTGATCGTGTCGGACGCGCTCGACCTTTCCCGCACCCCGGTGAACCTCTTCAAGGTGCGCGCGGGGTGGGCGCAGGTGGGCGACGACGCCGATCCGTATCAGCTGCAGGGCACCTTCCTGGCCGAGGACGCGTTCAGCGGCACGCCGGCCTACTCGATGGGCGACTTCATCCCCAACGCCGGCCTGATGCCCGAGCTCACCGAGGCGTGGGAAGTGGGCGCGGACCTGAAGCTCTTCGACAACCGGCTGGGCTTCGAAGCCACGTACTACGACCAGGTCACCCGCAACCAGATCCTGCGGGCCGACATTTCGGGCACCAGCGGCTTCCTGCAGCAGGCGGTGAACGCCGGCGCCATCTCCAACAAGGGCTTCGAGCTCCGCGCGACGGCCACCCCCATCAACGGGTCGAACGGCTTCCGCTGGTCGATGGCCGCCAACTACTCGCGCAACCGCAGCCAGGTCGAGAGCCTGTACGGCGACCTGACGACGTACCAGGTGGGTTCGTACTGGGGCGTGACCACCGAGGCGCGCGTGGGCGACCCGTACGGCTCGATGTACGGCGAGGGCTACAAGCGTGACGACGAGGGCCGGGTCGTGGTCGGCGAGGACGGCATTCCCCTGGAGGCCGACGACCGCGTGTACCTGGGCAACTACTCGCCCGACTGGCTGGGCTCGCTCACCAACACGTTCAGCTTCCGCGGCATGGAGCTGAGCTTCATGTTCGACACCCGCGTCGGCGGCGAGATCTTCTCGGTGACGAACATGTTCGGCAACTTCGCCGGCGTGCTCGACACCTCGCTCCCGGGCCGCGAGCAGGGCCCCTGCGAGCCGGGCTTCGTCTTCGACGGCGTAACCGAGTCCGGCGCCGAGAACACCACTCCGGTGTGCCCGGAGGATTTCTGGCTCATGATGTACTTCATGGACGAGCCGCACATCTACGACGCCAGCTACACCAAGCTGCGCGAGGCTCGCCTGAGCTTCAACGTTCCGCAGTCGCTGGTGTCGCGCACGCCGCTGGGCAAGGTGAACGTCGGCATCGTGGGCCGTAACCTGTGGCTGTGGACCAAGACGCCGCACATCGACCCGGAAACCGCGTTCGACGCCGGCAACTCGCAGGGCTTCGAATTCGGCCAGCTGCCGTCCGGCCGGAGCATCGGTCTGAACATCACCATCACGCCGTGACCGGCCCCCGACCCGAAAGAGCGAAGACCATGAAGAACTCGATCCTGGTCCGCCTCGCACCCATGCTCGCCCTGACCCTGGGCGCCGCGGCGTGCGACGGCCTGACCGACCTGAACGAAGATCCGAACGCCCCGACCGAGGTTCCCGCCAGGTTCCTGCTGACCGACGGCCAGCAGGACGCGGCGGACCGGCTGCTCGGGACCAGCTTCAACATCGATTACAGCTCGGTACTGGTGCAGCACCTGGCCCAGATCCAGTACGCCGAAGAAGACCTGTACCTGTACCGCTCCGCGGACACCGACCTCCTGTTCCGCGAGGCGTACTCCGGGTACCTGATGGACTTCCACACGGTCGCCCGGCTCGGCGAAGCCGAGGGCGAGCCCAACGTGCAGGCCGCCGGCCTCATCATGAAGTCGTGGGGCATGCAGAACCTGACCGACATGTGGGGCGACCTGCCGTACTCCGAGGCGTTCGGGGGGATCGAGGGCGGCGTGATCACGCCCAAGTACGACACCCAGGCGCAGATCTACGACAAGATGCTGGCGGACGTGACCGCGGCGGCCGCGATGATCAAGACGGGCGACAACCCGCTGGGTGCCCAGGACCTGATCTACGGCGGCAACGGGGCGAAGTGGCAGAAGTTCGCCAACTCGCTGCGGCTGCGCATGGCCATGCGCATGGCGGACGCGAACCCCACCAAGGCCCGCACCGAGTTCGTGGCGGCACTGGCCGGACCGGGCGGCGTGTTCACGTCGTCGGCCGACAACGCGCAGATCTGCTACACCTCGACCACCCGCAACCCGTGGTTCACCTACTGGCAGAGCCGGCCCGGTGACTACCGCGTGGGCCGTGTGCTGGTCGACACCCTGAAGTCGCTTTCGGATCCGCGGCTTTCCGCGTTCGCGCAGCCGATCACCGCCACGAAGACGTACGGCGGCCGGACGCTCGCCGCGGGCGAGATGTACTACGAGGGGCTGCCGGCCGGGCTGGCCGCGAACAACTACGGCTTCACCCAGGTTTCGCAGCCGGGCGCGGCGCTTCTGGCCCAGACCGCCTGCCTGCCGGTGCTGACGTACGAGGAGGTGCTCTTCCTGCGGGCCGAAGCCGCGGCTCGCGGCTTCACCGCCGACAACGCCCAGGCGATGTACCAGGCGGCGGTCACCGCGTCGATGGTCCGCTGGGGTGGCACCGAGGCCGAGGCCCAGGCCTACCTGGCCCAGCCCCGCGTGATGTGGAACGCCGCCAACTGGCGCCCGCTCATCGGCCTGCAGAAGTGGATCGCGCTGTACGGGCAGGGGCTCGAGGCGTACGCCGAAGTGCGGCGCCTGGACAACCCGGTGCTCCGTCCGGGGCCGGACGCCGTGCTGCAGAACAGCATCCCCGCCCGGTACCCGTATCCGTTCTCGGAGGAGACGTTCAACGCCACGAACCTGCAGGAGGCGATGACGCGCCAGGGCATCACGGGCGCGAGCACCGCCCAGACCGCCAAGGTGTGGTGGGACAAGAGCTGATGTGACCGGCCGGCCGGGGGCTTCCGCCAGGAAGTCCCCGCGCCGAGTCTTTCTCCAGGGGCGCGCGCGGTTTCGCGCGCGCCCTTCTACCTTCCCCCCCGAAGGGAGTGATCCCATGCGCATTCTCGCGTTGTCCGCGCTGCTCCTGGCCGGCTGCGGCCCGGCGGCATCCAATGGACGGACCGTAACCGTGGAGTCGGCCGCTCCCGTAACGACGCGCGTTACCACCCAGGGCGGCGACTTCAGCATTTCGACCAATACCGAGATCCGCGTCTCGTCGCAGACGGTCGCGCTGCCGCTGGAGGCGGCCTGGGGGGCGCTGCCGGCCGTGTACCGCGAGCTGGGAATCCGCGGCGAGGTCCTGGACACCAACGGCCGCCTGTTCGGGGTTCGGTCGCAAACCGAGAGCGGCCGGCTGGCCGGCGTGCGTATGTCGACGTACTTCGACTGCGGCAGCGGGGCCGGCGGGCTGCCGATCGCGAATACCTACCGGGTGGAGTTCGCCGCCGTCAGCCACGTTCGGGCGGTGGGTGACCGCAGCGAGGTTTCGAGCTCGGTTTCGGCCGAGGCGACATCGCAGACGGTAAGCGGGCCTTCCACCCGGTGCAGGACCACCGGCGAGCTGGAAAAGCGCATCGCCGAGCTCGTGGGCCAGCGTGCCGCGGCCGGCTCCGGCGGGCGGTAGAGCGCCTGGCACGTACGTAGAATCGCCGCCCGGCCGTGATGGCCGGGCGGCGGTTTCCGTTTTGGTGGCGGCGGTTGCCGGAAGGCGTCAGCGTCCCGCGGTTTCGCCGGACCCCACGAGGAACACCAGGATGAGGCCGTCCGCCGAGTTCACGTACCCCGGACGGCTGGTGACGCCGGAGGGGTAGATCTCTACCCGGCTCACGTCCACCGCGAGAAAATCGCTGAGGACGCAGGTGTTGGTGGCGTGCATCCCGTTGACGTAGATGCTGGGAGTCGCCGCGCCGTGGAACCGCTTCTTTCCCCGCATGGTGATCTCCGGGCAGCCCTGCGTTTCCCGGATTTCCATGGGGCCCGCGGCGGACTGCATGACGCTGAGCAGCGTTCCGGCGCGACGGGTGAGCTGCGCCTCCTCGATGACCATCATTCGGCGGGAGTGGGCCTCCGGCCGGCCGGCGTCCCTCCCGGACGCGTTGTGGGCACAACCTTGGAGCAGCGGGAACGCGACGAGGCAGCCGAACAACGTTCTGAACCTCATGGTACCACCTCCTCATCCGGGGACAGGGGCGACGCCCGGGCTTCACCGGCACTTCGCGGGCCAGGGCGGGCGGTTTTGCAATGTGCGTTCGGCGCGGGGCCCGGGGCAAGCTTCATGTTCGGCGGGCAGTCGGGCGGCGAAACTGGACCGGGGCGGCCGACGTATGGATTGCGGGTGACGGGCGCGGGATGGGTCAAATGACCGGCGCGCGTCCGCCCCTGGTGCCGCAGCTTTGGGGCACGACACGCGGCACCACGCACCCTGATCCGGAAGCCGAAACCATGTTCTCCATTCGCCGGGCCGTCCCCGGGCTGCTGATTTCGCTGCTGGCCACCGCCCCCGCCCGCGCGCAGGGGCCCATGGACATCGTGGTCAACATTCCCGCGGGCCGGCTGGAGGTGTTCCAGGGCGGGGAGCGCATCCGCTCGTATCCCGTGTCGGTGGGTACGCCGCGGCACGCCACGCCCACGGGCGAGGCCGCGATCCGGCGGATGGTGTGGAACCCGTCGTGGACCCCGCCCGACGCGGCATGGGCGCGCGACGAGCGGCCGGCGGCGCCCGGATGGAGCAACCCGATGGGGCGGGTGAAGATCCACCTGTTCCGCGACTACTACGTGCACGGCACGCCGGCGCGCAACGAGCACGCGCTGGGCCGGCCGGCCTCGCACGGGTGCATTCGCATGCGCAACGCCGACGTGATGGAGCTGGCGCGCCTGGTGCTGCGGGCCGACGGGGCGCCGGTAAGCGACGCGGCCGTGCAGCGCCTGGCCGACAACCCGCGCCAGACGCGCGAGATCACCCTCTCAGGGCGCGTTCGCGTGCGCATCGAGTACCGGCTGAACGAGGTGCGGGGCGGCGCGCTGACCCTGCACCCCGACGTGTACCGCCGCGGCGGCGGGCTGCCGCCCCTGCTTCCCGTGCCGCCCGTTGCCGGTGCGCGCGCCGAGGAACGCGTCGCGCTGATGCGCTGACGGAAGAGCATCACGCAGAGGGCGCAGAGAAAACGGAGAGGACGCAGAGGGAAAGATATTCTCCTCTGCGTCCTCTCTTTTCACCTCTGCGCCCCCTGCGTGATGCTTTTTTACCGCAGGCCCAAGACGTCGGTGCCCTGTTCGAAGACCACGTCCACCGGGATCCCAGCCGTGGCCAGGCGGTCCAGGTCGGACTGCAGCTCGGGGCCGATCTGCCCGTAGCGCGCCATGAAGGCCTGCACGCCCGCGTAGTCGCCGTCGCCCTGGAAGCGCAGGATCTGCTCCGAGAGCGCGTTCATCGCCTGGCGCATGCGTACCGGGTCTACGCGGTAGGTGCCCGTGGCCGCGTCGCGCGAGAACGCGCCGCGCTCCTTGAAGTAGTTGAAGCGCGCCACGTTGGCCCGCCCGTGCGCGCTGGCCGCGCCGAAGCGCACCGAGCGGAAGATGCTGGCCAGGAAGGTGGTGTAGCTGTCCATGGCGTCGCCCTGCAGCTCGCCCATCTCCTGCAGCTGCACCTGCATGTACAGCCCCAGCACGTCGGCCTTCCCCTCCTCGAGCGCGCTGGCCTGCTCCTTCAGCGCCTCGCGCACGGTGCCGCGGCCATCGATGGTGTTCTTGATCCCCAGGCCGTGCGCCACCTCGTGGAACATGGTGTTCCCGAAGAAGGCGTCGAAGGTGATGTGCCGCCGCTGGTCCGGCGCGATCAGCATGGTGGCGATGGGCACCAGGATGCGGTCGAACTTGGCGCGCATGGCGTTCTTCAGCTGAAGCCGCCGCGTGCCCTTCTGCAGCTGCACCTGCTCGTCGTTGGGCAGGTTGATGGCGATGGTCTTGGAGCCCGCGTTGGCCTCGCCCGCGTAGTACAGCACGTCGTACGCGTTCAGGTCGCTGTCGGTGCCCGGGGTTTCGCGCTTGTACGCATCGGGTACGGGAAGGCCCCGCTGCAGGGCCGGCAGCAGCGCGGCGTAGCGCGACAGCCGCTGGCTCCACTCCAGGTCCTTCACCAGCACGTACGCTTCGTACGAGGCCTTGTATCCGTACAGCGCGTCCTCGTACGTCTCGATGGGCCCGATCACCACGTCGAGCGTGTTGTTCTTCATGTCGAGCCAGGCCAGGTCGCTGGGCTGGTAGTCGTCCGTCAGCAGCGCGGCGGCGCGAAGCTCCAGGTAGCGCCGGAAGCCCGGGTCCTCGGCCAGGGCGGCGGCCTGCCGCAGCCGGGCCGCCGCGCGCTCCATGTTCGGCCGGAACGCCCGGCTGTAGGGCACCGCCGTCAGCCGCCCGCCCGGGTCGCGCCGCACCAGCGTGTACAGCCCGCGCAGCGAGTCGGCGCGGGCGCCGCCCCCCGCCACGGCCGCCTCGAACTGCTCCTTGGTCATGTCGGCCGGATACACGTTGGCGCCCTCGGGCTTGGGGCCCACGCCGCCCAGGAACGGCGCGTTCCCCGCCAGCCGGTCCCACGGCCCGTAGTTGATCTCCACGTACCGCCGCACCCGCGGGTCCTGGATGCTGGCCACCAGCGAGTCCAGGTTGCCGTACGTCTGCTGGCGCCACACGGCGTCCATCTCTCGCGCCGCGTCGATCAGCAGCGGAATGATCTGCCGGTCGCGCGCGCTCAGCGGCAGGTCCGTCGTCAGGCGCACCGACGTGTACTGCGCCAGCTTGCGGTCGATGGAATCGGCGGCGGGGGCTGCAGGCTGGGTGGTGGCTACCGGCGCCGTCGTCTGCGGGGTCTGCACCGCCGCGGGCGCGCAGGCCGCGACGGCCATCAGCGCCAGCGCGGCGGATGTTCTACGAATGGGCATTGGAGTCCTCGTCTCAGTGAAATTCAGCCGTGGGCACATGCTTGCCTACTGCTCCCAGCGGTCCAGCACGTGGGCGGGAAGGGGATCGAAGAACGCATCCGGCACGACAACCTCGCCCTCCAACGACCCTCGCTGACGCCGCCCAGCGGACGTCCGGACCGGAACCAGCTTCACGACTGGCCCGTCGTTCCGCCCGATCACGATCTCCTCACCCGCGCACGCCAGATCGATCAACCGCGAGAGGTTCGCTTCTGCGGCATGAATGCTCACGATTCGCATGCTTGCTCCCGGGTAGTTAGCGAATCGACGAGGCTCGGTCAACCTAGCCGCCGCCGTGATTCTGCTCGTGGCGCGGCTGGCCGTCGCGGCCGAAGTTGTCGGCGTTTTCCTCGATCTTGTCCAGCACCGCCTCGGGGTGCACGTCCCGGGCAAGCTCGTGCAGCTCCGGGTCGGCCGCCTCTTCGATCCCCAGCTTTTCCGCCATCCGATGGACCAGCGCCAGCATCCGCGAGATCTCGTGCTCGGCCAGCAGGCTCACCTGCAGGTCCAGGTCGGCGCGCTGGTCGGCCAGCTCGGCCATGCGGTTCTGGCTGATCAGCACGAAGGTGGAAAGGAAGATGGCTTCTACCGAGGCCACCATCGCCAGGATGACGAACGACGGGTCGAACCGCGGCAGCCCCGGCACCAGCCCCACGTTCACCACGATCCACGTGCCGAACAGCAGCAGGTGGATGTACACGAACCGCATGCTGCCGGTAAAGCCCGTGATGCGGTCGGCTACCCGTTCCGAGGTGCTCTTGCGCCGGTCTTCGGCGGCGCGGCGGGCCACCAGCGCCCGCACGTTGCGGTCTACCACCCGCGCCAGGCCGCGCTGCCGTTCCAGACGCGCGGCCGCGTCGTCCTGCCCTTCCTGATCCACCATCCGATTGCCTCTCGTTCGCGGGTTTCCGGGCCGCGGGGGAGGGCAAATCGCGAACCAGCTCTGGATTCAGGGCTTCACCGCCCCCGGCCCGCCGCCGCGCCGGCCGCGGCGCCGAGGAGGGCTCCCGCGACCATCGACCAGTGCACCGCGACGGCGCGCCATCCGTCCGTCCACAGCACCGGGGGATAGTGGACGGCGGCGAGCGTGGCGATGATCCCGAGGGAATGCCCGATCGTGGCGCCCCAGAACACGGCCCGCGCCCCCGGCGCGCGCCGGCGCAGGCGGTGGCCCAGCCACAGCAGCGCGACGGGAGCGAGGAAGAGGCCCGCCAGCAGTCCCCAGATCATCCGCGGCTCCGGGGATAGAGCCAGAGCCAGTAGCCGCTGATCACCAGGATGGCCAGCGCCACGGCGGCCAGGTCGCTCAGCAGGATTCCCTGCTCGCCGAAGATCTCTCCCGAGTGCAGCTTTTCCAGGAACACGTCGTTGCGCTCGCCCGCGTGCAGCACCCGCCCGGTCACCAGGTCCAGCGTCACCTCGTGCACGGCGCGGTCGTCGAATCGCACCTTCACGAAGCCGTCGCCCGGCCGCACGTCCATGCGGTCGATGCCCGCCGCCGCCACCTGTGCGGGAACGGCGCCTTCCGCGCGGCGCGCCAGCTCGGCGATGGGCAGCGAGGCGGGGAGCTCGCCGGCCTTCGGGTTCTGCACGTTGGGCATCAGCCCCAGCGGGCGCTTGTGGTTCAGCAGCACGCCGGTGACGCAGATGATCAGCACGATGCCCGTGGTGGCGACGCCCAGCCACAGGTGCGAGTAGAACATCCACCGTGCCCACCCTCGCCTGCCCCCTTTCGGCCGGGGCTCGGCGGGCCCCGTCCTCACCGTCTTCGTCGTTTGCATCCGCGATGTTCCACTGAACGAGTATACGGAATACACCCCGTGCGCGATGGCAAGAAAGCTGCGGCGGCGCGGGCATCCCCCGGCGCCGCGCCGGGGTGCCTTCTCCGCAGTCCGGCACCGAACCCCCTGGATCCATGCACCGACTTCGCAGTGCAGTCGTCGCGCTCGCCCTGCTGGCCGCCCCCGAGCTCGCCGCGCAGGTGGAGCGCAACACGCCGCCCCCCACCGACACCGTGCGGTATCGCGGAGTGGCGTGGCGCAACCTGGGCCCCAACCGCGGCGGCCGCTCCATCGCCGTGGCGGGCAGCACCGCCCGGCCGCTGGAATACTACTTCGGCGCCACGGGCGGCGGCCTGTGGAAGACCACCGACGCCGGCACCACCTGGACCCCCGTCACCGACGGAAAGCTGGGCAGCAGCAGCGTCGGCGCGGTAGAAGTGTGCCAGCAGAACCCCGACGTGGTGTACCTGGGCACGGGCGAGACGCAGCTGCGTGGCAACATCCAGGCGGGCGACGGCGTGTACAGGAGCACCGACGCCGGCAAGACGTGGACGCACGTGGGTCTGCGCGAGTCGCGCAACATCGGCCGCATCCGCATCCATCCCACCAACTGCGACATCGCGTACGCGGCGGCGTTCGGCCACTACAGCGGGCCCAACGCCGAGCGCGGCATCTTCCGCACGGTCGACGGCGGGCAGACCTGGACGCGCGTGCTGCACCGCGACGAGCGCACGGGCGGCGTCGACATCTCCATCGACGTGCAGAACCCCAACGTCGTCTACGCCGCGCTCTGGGAAGCGTGGCGCAACCAGTGGGGAATGTCCAGCGGCGGCCCCGGGAGCGGCCTGTTCCGCAGCGACGACGGCGGCGCCAACTGGACGGAGCTCACCCGCATGCCCGGCATGCCGCGCGAGGGGCTCGTCGGCAAGATCGGTGTCTCCGTCTCCCCGGCGGACCCCACCCGCGTGTACGCCATCGTGGAGCACGACTCGGGCGGCGTGTTCCGCTCCGACGACCGGGGCGCCACCTGGGAGCGGGTGAACACCGAGCGCAAGCTGCGGCAGCGGGCGTTCTACTACACCCGCCTGCTGGCCGATCCCAAGGACAAGGACCGCGTGTACGTGATGAACGTGGGCTTCTTCCGCTCGGACGATGGCGGCAAGACGTTCCCCACCACCATCCGCACGCCGCACAGCGACAACCACGACCTGTGGATTGCCGCCGACGACAACCAGCGGATGGTGCAGGGCAACGACGGCGGCGGCAACGTCAGCGTCAATGGCGGCAAGACGTGGACGGAGCAGGACTATCCCACGGCGCAGATCTACCGCATCGCCCTGACCGGGCACCAGCCTGCGATGGCGTGCGGCGGCCAGCAGGACAACAGCACCGTCTGCGTGCCCATCCGCGGATGGAACCACCTGAACGCCGGGGGGCGCAACTTCTTCGCGGCGGGCGGGTGCGAGTCCGGGTACGTGGCCCCGCATCCCACGAACACCAACGTCTACTACGCCGGGTGCTACGGCGGCTCGCTGGACCGCTTCGACCAATCCACCGGGGCCAGCCGCCCCGTGAACGTGTGGCCCGAGAACCCCATGGGCCAGTCGGCGTCGGACCTGCGCGAGCGGGTGCAGTGGACGTTTCCCATCGTCTTCGACCCGCACGATCCCAACACGCTGTACACCGGCACGCAGCACGTGTGGCGGACGACCAACGAGGGGCAGAGCTGGCAGCGCATTTCGCCGGACCTCACCCGGGCAGACCCGGCCACGCTGGGGCCCTCGGGCGGGCCCATCACCCGGGACCAGACGGGCGTAGAGACGTACGCCACCGTCTTCACCATCGGCCCCAGCGCCCGCGAGCGCGGGGTGATCTGGACGGGCTCGGACGACGGCAAGGCGTACGTGACCCGCGACGGCGGTGCGACGTGGACCGACGTGACGCCGGCCGCGCTGCCGGAGCAGACCAAGATCCACACGATGGAGCCCTCGCCGCACCGGGCGGGAACGGCGTACCTGGCGGGCAACCGCTTTCTGCTGGGCGACTTCCGCCCGTACCTGTTCCGTACCGACGACTACGGGCGGACGTGGACGTCCATCGCCAGCAACCTTCCCGAGGGCGACTTCCTGCGCTCCGTGCGCGAGGACCCGTCGCGCCCCGGGCTGCTGTACGCCGCCACGGAGCGGGGGATCTGGGTGTCGTGGAACGACGGCCGCGAGTGGGAGTCGCTGCGGCTGAACCTGCCAGTCGTGCAGGTGTCGGACATCGCGGTGCGCGGACCGGACATCGTGATCAGCACGCACGGCCGCTCGTTCTACGCTCTGGACGGCGGGGCGCACCTGCTCCGCCAGATGAACGACGTGCCGGCGCAGGCGTCCACCCCGCCGGCCCGGCGCACGGCGGCGGCAGGGCAGGCGGGAACGCGGCTCTTCCGCCCGGCGGAGGCCATTCTGGGCGTGGACCGCGGCGTGACCGTCTACTACTCGCTGGCCCAGCCGGCGCGCCGGGTGACGCTGGACTTCCTGGATGCGCAGGGGCGGGTGATCCGCTCGTACACCCACGACACGCGGCCGGACTCGGCGCGCCGGGCGGGCGCGGCGGGCGGCGCGGGCGAGGACGACGAGCAGCCGCGCGCGCAGCGGTTCGCGCCGAACCAGGTGGGGATGAACCGCTTCACGTGGAACCTTCGGCATCCCGGGCCCACCTCGTTCCCGGGGATGATCCTGTGGGCCGCCGACACGGCGACGGGGCCGCGGGTAGTGCCGGGCACCTACTCCGTGCGGCTGACGGCGGATGGCCGCGAGCTGCGCCAGGACTTCGCCGTGCGGACGGACCCGCGCCTTCCCGGCGTGTCGCTGGCGGACCTGCAGCGCCGCTTCGACTTCGCCATGCAGATCCGCAACCGGGTGAGCGAGGCCAACGACGCCGTGCTGCTGATCCGCGGGGTGCGCCAGCAGGTGCAGGACCGGCTGGGCCGCACGCAGGACGCGGGGGTGAAGACGGCGGGCGAGGCGCTGCTGGCGCGCACGGCCGAGGTCGAGGAGCGGCTGTACCAGGTGCGCAACCAGAGCAACCAGGACCCGCTGAACTACCCGATCCGGCTGAACAACAAGCTGGCGGCGCTGATGAGCCACGTGGAAGAGGCCGACGCCGCGCCCACGGCGCAGTCGTACGAGGTGTTCACGGCGCTGTCGGCGCAGCTGGACCGCGAGCTTTCGGCGCTGAACCAGGTGTGGGCGCAGGATCTGGAGGCATTCAACCGCCTGCTGCGCGCCAAGCGCCTTCCGCCGGTATCCCGCACGCCGCTGCGCGTGGAGGAAGGCGCCGCCGGGACATCGAGGACCGGCGGCGACGAGGAAGAGGAGGAAGGAGAAGCACGGCGCTGGTGACGGGCGCCCCTCCCCCGGCCCCTCCCCGCACGGTGCTGCTGTGCGGAGAGGGGAGACGGCGATCGGGGTTCGACCACCTTACTCGCATGCCGCGGCCGCCCCCCTCTCCCGGCCTCTCCCCCATAAACCCCATGGGGGAGAGGAGATTCGACTGCGCTTCCGGCTGGACCGACGCACTCGACTGGCACCCTTCCCCCGCGCAGTTTGCGGGGGAAGGGCTGAGGATGGGGGGCGCCTGCCCGAGCACCAGGCCTCCCGAAGCGCAACCAACCACGCGTGCAGTCCGCGAAGGCGGACTTCGTGCAGTCGGAGCCGCGACTTCAGTCGCCCCAGCAGGGCCGAGGCCTCCGGATTGGTGACCGCTGCCGCGCCCGGCTGGTACGTATCCGCGGCTGGATCCTTCGGCCCGCGTGGGTTGGTGTTCGGGCAGCTGCGGTGCGCATGGGCCTCAGGATGACAAGGTGTGGCGCGGCAAAGACTTACACTCTCTCCCGAGGACGTGGATGAAGGCACGGACGTACGGATTCGGCGCACTGATCCTCCTGGCCAGCGCGGGATGCTCCGTCGCGCCGGCTACGCAGCGTATGGCGGACATCGCGTCCCCCGCCGCCGAAGCGGCCGAAGCGGCCGCGGCGGGGATCAGCGGCGAGATGCTGCTGCGTGACATCCGCGAGCTGGCGTCGGACCGGTTCCTGGGGCGCGCGGTGGCGACCGCGGGCGAGGACTCCACCATCAACTACATCGCCCGGCGCTTCCGCGAGATGGGGCTGGAGCCAGGCATGCCCGGCGGAAGCTACCTGCAGCGCGTTCCCCTGGTGGCCACCACGTCACGGGTGGAGGCACGGGTGCAGGCCGGCGGACGCTCCATCCCGTGGCGGCAGCTGGACGACATAGTCACCTGGTCGCTCCGCCCCGACTCGCTGGTGAGGGTGGACGATGCCGAGGTGGTGTTCGTGGGCTATGGCGTGGTGGCGCCCGAGCTGGGCTGGGACGACTTCAAGGGCGTGGACGTGCGCGGCAAGACGCTGGTGATGCTGGTCGGCGATCCGCCCGTTCCCGACCCACGCGACACCACACGGCTCGATCCCCAGGTGTTCCGCGGCCCCGCGATGACGTACTACGGCCGCTGGACCTACAAGTACGACATCGCCGCCGAGCGCGGCGCCGCCGCCGTTCTCCTGGTGCACCAGACCGGGCCCGCCGGCTACCCGTGGAGCGTGGTGCAGGGCAACGTGCGCGAGCGCTTCGAGGTGGAGGGCGCCCGGCCGCACGTGCCGGTGGAAGGATGGATCCAGCTGGAGGCCGCGCGAAGCCTGTTCGGCGCGGGGGGCCACGACTTCGCCGCGCTGGAGCGGGCGGCCCGGACGCGCGAGTTCCGCCCCGTCGCGCTCGGCGCGCGGGCCAGTTTTCACGTGCGCAACACCGTCCGCCGCGTGGCCTCGCACAACGTGGTGGCGCGCATCCCTGGCTCCGATCCGCAGGTGCGCGGGCAGGGCGTGCTGTTCACCTCGCACTGGGACAGCTTCGGCATCGGCCGGGCGATCGGCGGCGACTCCATCTACAACGGCGCGCTGGACGATGCGACGGGCGTGGCGTGGATGCTGTCGCTGGCCAACGCCTACAAGTCGATGAACCCCGCGCCGCGCCGGTCGCTGGTGTTCGTCGCCTTCACGGCCGAGGAGGCGGGGCTGCTGGGCGCGCGCTACTACGCATCGCATCCCGTGATTCCGCTGGACAGCACGCTGGCAGACATCAACATGGACGCGATGAACCCGTGGGGGCGCACGCGGTCGCTCGTGAGCCTGGGCTACGGGCAGACCACGCTGGAGAACCTGCTGGCCCGGTACGCCGCGCGGCAGGGGCGCACGGTGGTGCCGGATCCGGAGCCGGAGAAGGGCTACTTCTATCGCGCGGACCACCTGGAGCTGGCGCGCGGCGGCGTTCCCGCGCTCTCGTTCCTCTTTCCCGGGACCGACTACGTGCACCCGGACCCGGGGTACGGCGAGCGCGTGCGCGGCGCCTACATCCGCGACGACTACCACAAGCCCAGCGACGAGGTGAAGGCCGACTGGGACATGGCGGGAATCGTCGACGACACGCAGCTTACCTTTTGGGTGGGGCTGGATGTGGCGAACGGGCGCGAATGGCCCACGTGGATGCCGGGCTCGGAGTTCCGCGCGGTTCGCGAATCGCGGTAGGATGAATCCGCACGAAGCCGTCGCACCGTACACGGAGTGTGGATGCCGCCCATGACCAGTTTCCCGGGTTCCCCAACGATGCTCGCGCCCGACCGTCCTCCGCCCCTGCAGGGGTACAAGCTTCAGCAGCCCACCGAGTCCGACGCGGTGGCGGCCCTTCACCGCGTGTTCGGCGCCGAGCGCGCCGCCGAGCGGTGGGGCACGGCCTGCCGCGCCGCGGGGCTGGTTCCCGGGATGGTGTTCGGGGCGCCGCTGCTGGAGCAGGTGGTGAAGGCCCTTGCCACGCAGGGCGGTGCGACCGCCACGGTGGCCCGTTCCATCGAGATCCGCATGCGCACCTACGCACGGCTCGCCAGCCAGGCCACGCTCATGGCCGGAGGACAGCGATGATCCCCGATCCGCTCTTCGACGAGCAGCGCCTCCAGGAGATCCACGACCTGGACCTGCTCTCGTCCGACGTAGACCCCATCCTGCAGGACGTAGCCGCCGAGGCCGCGTCGCGCCTGGGGCTGCCCGTGTCGCTGATCAGCGTGGTGCTCGACGAGGCGCTGCACGTGGCGGGAATGCACGGGCCGGAGGGGCTGTGGCTGGCCGAAACGCGCGGGCACCCGGTGGAATGGTCGTTCTGCGCCACCTCGGTGCGCACCCGCGACGCCTTCGTGGTGGAGAACGCGGAGACGCACCCCGACCATCACGACAACCCGCTGGTCACGCAGGACGGCGTGCGGTGCTACGCGGGCGTTCCGCTGATCTCGTCGCGCGGGTTCGTGCTGGGCAACCTGTGCGTGGTGGGGCTGGAGCAGCGCTCGTTCAGCGAGGGAGACGTGGGCGTGCTCCGCGAGCTGGCGGACCAGGCCGTCCGCCGCATCGAGGCGCGCCGCATCGGCTGAGGCACCGCTCAGGGGAGACGAGCACGCCCGCCCGGCGACCTGCCGGGCGGGCGTGTTGCGCGTCCAGTCATGTTCCTCAGCCCAGAAGCGCGGCACCCGCCATGTGGCCCAGGAGGGCGAGCGCCCAGCCGGCCACCACGTCGCCGGGATAGTGGACGCCCAGGTAGCACCGGGAGATCCCGACCACCAGCGCGAGGGCCACCAGTGCCACGCCCACCGATGGGGAGACGATGGAGAGCAGCCCCAGCGCCACGGAAAGCGAGGCAGCCGCGTGGCCGGAAGGAAAGCTGAACCGGTCGGGTGCGTGCACCAGCGCGCTGCACCCCACGGGCATGGAGGGCCGCGCCCGCGAGACGGTGCGCTTGAGCACCTGCACGCCCACGTGCGAAAGGACGAGCGCCCACGCAGCCAGGGCGCCCCCCGCGCGCACCGCGGCATCGGGGGCCAGCAGCAGCGCCAGCGCCAGCGCGATGGTGGCCCACGCGTCCCCGGCGTGCGTGAGCACACGCATGGCGGTGTCCAGGGGCCGGCGGCGGCGGAGAACCAGGGCGTGAAGCGCCCGTTCGTCGTGCGAGTGAAGCCTGATGATCCACGCGGTCATCGATTCCTCTCCGGGTTCTGGTACGGAGGTGAATCTGGGCGCCTGGGGCAACGGGCAAGGCACCCGCGCGTAACGGCGGCGCACCGGGTCGCCCGCGGTTCGGCGTCTAGCGGTGGCTCCACAGGTACAGGGCGGCCGCAATGGGGGTGAACACCCAGTAGTCGCGCGGCATGATCCACACCCACGTGGGCGCGTGCCACCAGATGTGCTGCCGCCGGAACTTCCGCAGGCCGAAGGCGGGGTTCATCACGAACCACAGGAAGTCTTCCGCCACCCAGAACAGGATCAGCCAAGCCACGATGCGCGCCTCGCCCTTCCACGTAGGCGCCGCGAAGCCCAGCGCGAACGGCAGGTGAACCACCAGGGTGACGAAGACGTGCACGTAGAAGTGGTAGCCGGTCAGCGGGCGGGCGCTGAAGAACAGGCGCGTCCAGCGGTTCTCCACGCGCCAGGTGGGCAGGGCGGCGGCCCACCCCGCCGTTCCCTCGATCTGAATTTCCAGCTGCGCGAACGCGGCCCCCGCCGCCAGGACCATCGCGAAAAAAGACAGGTGCTCCAACGGCGCGTCTCCTGTTCGTCCAAAAAGGTGGGCACGGACGTGTGAGGAACGGGACCACAAGTCCACGAGGCAGCACGAACTCCCCTGGGCCGTAGCCTTCATGCAGGACAAAGGCGTGCCATCGTATCCGTTTCGGCGGGCACCGGGCATCAGCCCGCCGTCCAGGGCCACGTACTGGCCCGTGGCCGGAGTCATGATCGGACGGGCGGCGGGGCGGAGCACGACGTGTGCTCCGCCCCGCGTTTTCGTCAGCATGGCGTACGGCAGGCCGCCGCGACGGCGGCGGGGGAAGCGGATGCGCGGCCTGCCGTACCCCCGTCAGCGGCTCAGCAGCAGGCTCCGTTGGAGGGGTTGCACTTCCCGCCGCAGTACCCGCCGCTCCCGTCCACCCAGTATTGCAGCTCCGAACCCTCGCCCTCGACGGCGTACGCGCGGTCCGCGGCCCAACCGATGCCGCCCAGCAGCCCTGCAGCCGCCACGATGATCCAGCGTGCCCGCTTCAGCTTGGAGATCATTGGGTATCCTGGTCACGAGTAGTGAAAAAGAACCTCACGGTCATTGCGCTTCCCCCGTCCCGCCCTGCCCCGCCAATGCTTCCCGCAGCGCCGGACGGATGCCCGCCAGGCGCCCCGCCACGCGCGACTCCGAGTCGCCCGCAAAAAAGATCCGTTCGATCCTGCCGTCCTTCAGCAGGTACATCGCCGGCGTTCGCGCCGCTCCGAACCGGTCGCGATAGGCCGACCTGTCCAGGAAGGCCAGCTCGGCCTTCACCCGCTCGCGGCGGAAGAACGCCGGAACCCACCCCTGGTGCGTCGCCCCCACGGCCACCGCGACCACGGCCACCTCCGGATGCGACGCCTGCACCCGCCGCAGCTCGGCCGCCGGGGCGGCGCAGGTCAGGTAGTCCTCGGTCCGGAACACCCAGGCGATCACCGGCTGCCCGGGTTTTCCGGCCGCGATCGGAAACGTGTCGCCGGGTACCGGGGCGGCCCGCGCCCGGCCCGTGACCGCCACCGTCGCCAGCGCGGCCAGGGCCAGGCCGGTGGCGATCAGCGCGGCCTTAGTTGCGCGACGGCCCATACGCTGGGCACCTCCGAGGCAGGATGGACGAAATGGAGCAAACCGCTCTCCGGATCGGTGGCCAGCAGCTGCGGCGTGTCTCGCAGTTCGAAGAGCCGCCGGCCGCCGGCCGACATGCGCAGCAGCCGCCAGTGGATGGCCGGGCCGTCCCGGTCCTGGTACTGGATCAGCCAGCCGCCGTCAGCCGTCCGGAATGCGTGCGAGGCGAGCGAAAAGGTGCTGAGCCAGGCGTGCGTCTGCTCGCGCGTGGGCCGCCGCGGCATGTTGGCGGGTGGAGAGCGGAAATGCTGAAAGGGGATGGCGATCCGGCCCAGCGGCACACCCGTGGGAGAGAACAGCGAAAGGGTGTCGCTGAGCGAGTGCACGAGGGCGATGGTGTCGCCGTACACGGTGGCGTCGGCGAAGCCCGCCGTCATGGAGCTTCCGCGGGCCATCCCGGGCGAGCCGGGGTCGGGATGGAAGCGACGGAGCACGCGCCCCGTGCGGGGATGGAACACGTGCAGCAGCGGACCGGCCTTGTCACGGCCCCGGCCCACCAGCAGGAGCAGGGAGTCGCCGACGACCTCGGCGTCGTACAGCGGCATGACTCCGGTCTGCCAGGTGCGCAGCAGGCGCGCCCCCGACGAGTCGTAGAGCGCCAGCTTCCCCGAAATGTCGACGGCGGCGATTTCGCGCGACGAAAGCCGCAGCGCCGCCACCAGCCCGTCGAACTCGCCGGGTCCCTTTCCCCGTGCGCCGAACTGGCCCCGCAGCCGCCCGGCCGGGTCGTACAGCCGGCCCTGCGCTTCGCGGCGGTCGGCCACCAGGAACCCGCCCCCCGGATCGTGGTGAAGCACGGGCGCCACGGTGATCACCGTTTCGCTTTCCTGCAGCCGGATTTCCGGCCCCCAGCGTACCACCTCGTCCAGCGTGCGCGTGGGCCACGCCTGGGGGCCGGCCTCGGCCTCGGAACACGCGGCCATGCCGCCGACCAGCAGCGCCGCGGCCCAGTGGCGGGCGGGGTTCCTCCTGGGCGGGTAGGTCGGGAGGGGTTGCACGCGGGCCAGGTGGGGGGAGGGGGACGCGCGATCAGAGCGTGTCCCATACGTAAGTTCCCTCCCCGGGGGCCGTCAATAGCGGGATCTTCACGTCCTGAAAGGGGCGGCGGCGCAGCCCTCTGCGTCAGGGCATGGTCAGGCCGCCGTCCAGGGCCACGTACTGCCCCGTGGCGAAGCCCATCAGGTCCGACGCCAGCGCCACGACCGCGCGGCCAATGTCGTGCGGCTCGCCCAGGCGGCGCAGGGGCGTGGCGCCGCGCACGATCTCCTGCACCTCGGGCGTGGTGGGCTCCGACGCCGCCGTGGTCATGATCAGCCCGCCGGCGATCATGTTCACCGTGACGTTCTCCGGCCCCAGCTCCGCCGCCAGGTTGCGGCTGAAGCCCAGCAGGGCGCTCTTGGCCGTGGTGTAGGCGTGGTACTGCACCACGGGATGGGTGATCAGGTTGGTGAGGATGTTCACGATGCGCCCGCCGCCGCGCGATCGGAAGTGGGGAAGCACGGCCTGGCAGGTGTTCACGGCGGCGCGCACCGTGCCGTCGATCTGCTCCTGGAAGCCGCCCCACTCCATCATCTCGAAGCGCGGGTTGGCGACGGGATCGAAGCGATAGTTGAAAAGCGCGTTGTTGACGAGCACGTCCACGCCGCCGAACGCCTCCGCCAGCCGGTCCGCCATCGCCCGCACGGCCGCCGGATCGCGCACGTCGGCCGCCAGCGCCACGGCCCGGCCGCCCGCGCCTTGGATGGACGACACCACCTCGGCCGCCGCGCCGGGGCTCTGGAAGTAGTTGACGCCCACGGCGGCCCCGTGCGCCGCCATCTCCTGCGCGATCGCCGCGCCAATCCCCCGCGAGGCGCCGGTCACCAGCGCCACCTTTCCGTTCAGCAGCATTCCGTCGATCTCCCTTGGCAGTGGCGGATGAGCGCCCATCGCGTGGCAATCACCGGGCCGGGCACGCGTGGAATGCCGGTTCACGACGAGACGCTGTGGCTGAGCCAGGCGCTGATGGCGGAGCTGTTTCAGGTGACCGTTCCCGCCATCAACGAGCACCTGAAAGCGCTGTACGCCGAAGGCGAGTTGGCGGAAAACGCAAATGTTCGGAAATTCCGAATAGTTCGAACGGAAGGGCAACGCCGCGTCACGCGGTCCATCGAGCACTACAGCCTCGACACCATCCTCGCCGTGGGCTACCGCGTGCGCTCCGCCCGCGGGATGCAGTTTCGGCAGTGGGCCACGGAGCGGCTGCGCGAATACCTGGTGAAGGGCTTCACCATGGACGACGAGCGGCTGCAGAACACTGCAGCGCGGGCAGAACACAGCCCCGGTGCTGACGCTTGCCCCGCATTCGCGGCAGGGTTGCAGTGCCATTCGAGAGGGGGATCGATGAATGTGCGGGTAACGCTCAGAGGCTGCCCGCCACCTTTTTCTCGTACGTTTGCTGGTCGAGAGGGCAATCGACTAGATCCAGAAACTCGTTCCGGGAAACTCCGCACTGCTTTGCCATGTGCGCAAGAAGCGAGAAGTTGAGATCCCGCCCACCGTGGCTCGTCTTCGTCCTGATCCTGGACTTGAGCCCTGATTGGGTGTGATATACGAAGTAGCGGTGGTGCGTGTCTACCTGGCGAAATCCTTTCCGCCGGAGAGCCGCCTCTACGTCGATCTGCTTACGCATCGTCACCCTGCACGGCCAGCCGTTCGCGAAGCAGTCTGCCGAGCGACGCAGCACCCGGGGTAAGCTGCGCCTCGTCTGCCTCCGCGTACTCCAGCCACATCATTTCGATCTGCTCCACGAGGTCGGAGCGCACATCGGCGCAGGTCTGGCCGTAGGCGTGGATGTCCAACTCGGCGTCGTGAACCACCAGCAGTTGACCGTCCGCTTGGGCGACGGGAAAAGCCCGGGCTCCGTCTCGGAAGCGCAGACGCCGCTTCGTACCCGAAATCTCTGTCAGAATGATCGGCGACACGTCCATTCCTCGATGTTGAACACCTCCGCGGCGGTCCGAGTGCCGAACCGTGCTCCACACGATAGCTGCAGTTCGGCACTGGCGGAAGTCCTTTGTGGAGCTACACTTGACGCCAGCGTGCGAGTCGCGGCTCCGGCCATGCCGGCGGGGTCTGTTCTCCTGCGGAATCTCTCGTCTATGGCCGTATTCACGCGTCCTTGGCTGGCCATGCACCGTTCCGTCGACGTTCGACCCGAGCAAAAACCCCGCACGCGCGGGTGCGCGTCCGGGGCTGGGGTGATCCGCCGATGATGGGTTTTTCTACAGCCGCAGCCTGAAGCCCACGTTCAGGCCGGTGGACGAGTATCCATTGCCGCGCCCGAGGTCCTGGTGCGGGGCCACCATCCGGGAGAACCGCCCGGCGGAGTGCGACAGGCCCACATCCAGCGCCACGCGGCGGCTCAGCGAGTACTCCAGGCCCGCGCCGGCGACGATGCCGGCACCCACGCCGTGGCGGTCGCCATCCACCATCACGCCGCGGCTGGCGGCTGCCTCCACGTACGGCCGCAGGCGCTGCGATGCATCACCAAAGGTGTAGCGCGCGCCCAGCGCCGTCTGCCCGTGCTGGTAGCCGTAATCGTACCGCAGAAAGGCCGACACCTTTTCGCTGACGCCGTAGCGAAGCGTCAGCCCCAGGCCGCTCCGGGTGGGGGTTGCGCCCTGCTCCACGGCCGAGCTCAGCCTGCTGCCGCTCAGCGTCATTCCCAGCGAAAAGCCGCGGCCGTCGGAGCGCGCCGGCGGGTTGGAGGAGAGCTGGGCGGATGCGGATTGCGCGGACAGTGCGATGGAGAGGACTGCGAGACTCACCAGGTTTCGGATCATGTGGCTCTCCCGGAAGGAGCTGGATGGATACCGCCGGAGGGAAACCGGCGGCGTGGATCGGTTTCCGGCGTACCACGCCGGGCGCGCCCGCGTTCCATCCACCCGGCGGAAGCCTATCCCCCCAGCCGCTCCACGGCGGCGTCGCGCACGGGCAGCAGCTCGTCGGGGTTCGTGATGGTCATCTTCAGGTCGCGGATGACGCCGTCCTGCAGGCGGTAGATCCACCCGTGCACCGACAGCTCCTGGCCGCGCGCCCACGCGTCCTGCACGATGGTGGTCTGGCAGACGTTGGAGGCCTGCTCGATCACGTTCAGCTCGCACATGCGGTCCAGGCGCTCGTCGTCCGACAGGGGCTCCAGGCGCTCCCAGTGCTTGTCGCGCACGTCCTGCACGTGCCGCAGCCAGTTGTCGATCAGCCCCAGCTTCATGTTCTGCAGCGCGGCCCGCACGCCGCCGCACCCGTAGTGGCCGGTGACGATCACGTGCTTCACCTGCAGCACGTCGACGGCGAACTGCAGCACCGACAGGCAGTTGAGATCGGTGTGCACCACCACGTTGGCCACGTTGCGGTGCACGAACAGCTCGCCCGGAAGCAGGTTCACGATCTCGTTGGCCGGCACCCGGCTGTCGGCGCAGCCGATCCACAGGTACTCGGGCGACTGCGTGTTCGACAGCCGCGAAAAGAACTCCGGGTCGCGGTCCGTCATCGACTGCGCCCATTCGCGGTTCTGCGTAAGAAGGCGGTTCAGCACGCGCATCCTGTCTGCTGTCGGTCGGTGGTATCCATCCCTCGCGGTTGGTGGACAACATAGCGCGTGCCCCATCCCGCATCCACTCCCCGGCCCACCCTTGCGAGGGTGGTACGCTCCCTGCCAGCCAACCAGCCCGCACCCGCAACCCGGACCACGTTGATCATCGACTGCCACACGCACCTCAACCGCTACGTCGAAAGCCAGCCCGTTTCGCTGGCCGAACGCTACGCGCAGCTGCACGCCGACATGGACGCCAACGGCGTGCAGCACGCGGTGGTGCTCTCGTCGTACACCGTCAACGCCGACCGGCCCAGTACGGACGAGCTGCTTGATCTGATGGAGGGAGACCCGCGCGTCAGCGTGGTGGCCGGCGTGAGCGTGCCGCACCTGGGAAGCGACCAGGTGATGCACCTGCGCCGGCTGCTGGAAACGCGGCGCATCAAGGGGCTCAAGCTGTATCCCGGCTACCAGCCCTTTCACCTGTACGACCGCGTGGTGCACCCCATCTACGAGCTGGCGGGCGACTTCGACGTGCCGGTGATGGTGCACACGGGCGACACCTTCAACCCCAAGGCCAAGGTTCGCTACACGCACCCGATGGAGGTGGACGACGTGGCCGTGGACTTTCGCGAGGTCACCTTCGTCCTCTGCCACATGGGCAATCCCTGGTTCGTCGACGCCATGGAAGTGGTGTACAAGAACGAGAACGTGCTGGGCGACATCTCGGGCCTCACCCTGGGCACCTTCGAGCCGCGGTACGAGCGGATGGTGACCGGAAAGATCGACGAGGCCCTGGCCTTCATCAACAATCCATCGAAGCTGATGTTCGGCACCGACTGGCCCATCTCCGACATGGGCAGCTACCTGGCGTTCGCCGCCAAGCTCGAGACCACGGACGACGAACGCGAGGGGATGATGTGGCGCAACGCCGCGCGGGTTTTTCGCATCCCCGTGCAGGAGCGGGCCGATGGATGACCTGGACGGGCGCCTGGTGGTGCTGGACGACGAGCGGAAGCCGCTGGCACGCCAGGCGCTGGAGCTGATCGCCCACGCCATCGGGGACGTGCAGCCCGTGGGCGAGCTGCTGGCGGAGCTGGAGGAAGCGCGCCTGGGAATGCCGTCGGGCGGCAACTACCACCTGCTGACGTACCTGGACGACGACGGCAAGCCGATGGCGGCCGCCGCCGGCGTGTACCTGAAGGGCGTCAACGCGGGGTTCATCACCTACCTGGCCGTGCGCAAGGACCAGCGCGGCGCGCACCTGGGCCGCCGCCTGCGCGCGCACGTGGTGCAGGCCATGCGCGACGAGGCGCTGCGCACCACCGGGCACGACCTGGCGTGGATCGTGGGCGAGGTGCGGCAGGAAAGCCCGTGGCTGAAGACGCTGGTGCGCGACGGCGAGGCGATTCCCTTCGACATGCCGTACTTCCACCCCTGGCAGTCGCGCCGGGGCCACGCGCGCTACGTGCTGTACCGCGAGCCCGTATCCGATCCGCGCACGGAGCTGGGCGCCGACGAGGTGCTGCGGCTGCTGTACAACATCTACCGCCGCGCCTACCGCCTGCGCTTTCCGCTGCACAGCGACAACTTCTGCTTCATGCTGGGCGACCTGGAGGGGCGGGAAACCGTGGGGGTGCACGCCAACTTCGAGGAGGTCCTGGGCGAGGGCGACTAGCCCGGGATGGACGGACGCGGGGCTCACCCGGAGGGCAGGGAGGACGGAGTATCGAGGTGGTTCGACGGGCTGCCCTGCATGCCGCGGGAGGCCCCTCCCCCACCCCTCCCCCGGCAAACTGCGCCGGGAGAGGGGAGAACTTCGATCGGGATTGCGAGCTGCCTCATGCTGCGGCGCCCAGGCTTGGAGGTAGTCCAGGGTAGATCCTCCGCCCCGCGAGGCGCGGTGTTCAGGCCGGTCCGGCCCGCATGGGGCTCAGGATGACGGGGTGTGCGCGAGAGGGCGGTCCGACGCACGACCCTGGAGTCGAGGTCCGAAACACCTGTCGTAAAGTTGGCGGCTCGCGTACTTGCCAGCTTCGGACGCGGGTAATTAGGTTCGCTGTGCAACCCCGGTCTCCGTGCCGGGCGCTCACGCCGGTATCGCCTGCCGATTGACGCCTCTTTCCACGCCGGCACTCCCGGCACACCGGTCCGCGGGATGATGGAACCCTGGATGGACGAGCCCGCCGCCACGGCCGACGCCCTGTTCCCGCGCTTCGTGTGCCGCGTGTCGGGCGCGCCCGTCGACACGGTCGACACGCTTCGCGCCGAACGCACCCTGTCGCTGCTGGACGAACTGGCCCAGGTGGAGGCGCGCATCGGCGAGCGGCGCGAGGAAGTGTCGCAGATGCTGTTCGAGGCCATCGGCGCCACCACGGAAAAGCCGGTGCGCAATCGCCTGGTGGGCCTCAAGCGCGAGCTGTACAACGGCCGCGCACCCGCCACGCAAAAGGTGAACGACGCACTGGCGGCGGTGGACGAGGCGACTGGCGAGCAGGTGCGCGCCTTCGTCGCCGACCTGGAGCGCGCCCGCGAGCTGAACGCCACCATCGGCGCCGCGCACGACGAAGAGGTCACGGCCCTGCGCCGGCGCTTTCGCGAGCTGGTGCGCTACGGCGACTTCCGGAAGGGGCTGATGGTTTCCAGCCGCGCCCTGTACGGCAACCTGGGCCGCTACGACGCCGCGGCCGAGCGCGGCACCCTCAGCGGGCGCGACGAGAAGACGGAGCGCGGGCTGCTGCGCTACTACACGCGGATGGCCGCCAAGGCCACGCCGTTCGCCACCTTCTGCGCCGTCATCCCCGGCACCTTCATCGAGGCCGGCGGGGGCCAGGACGAGGGGCGGATGCGCTTTACCGGCGACCCGCGCGTCAAGCGCAGCTTCGTCCGCATCAACAAGTTCCTGTACGGCCTGCTCTTCGATCACCTGAAGACCCGCCCGACCGTGCGGCACCGGCTGGCCATCGAGCCCAATCCCACCCTTCGCAAGGAGGACGGGCGGCTGGTGTTCCTGACGGCGATCGACGGCCGCGAGGTCTTTCAGCGCATGGCCGAGAACGAGGTGCTGGACCTGATCGCCAGCCGGTGCGCGCAGGCCGGGCGCCCCACGCTGGGCGACCTGATCGGCGCGCTCTGCAGCGACCCGGAGATCGAGGCCACGCCGGAAGAGGCCGAGGCGTACCTCGACAAGCTGGTCGAGATCGGGTTCCTGCGCTTTCACACGGGCATCCGCGAGCAGGACGCCGACTGGGACCTGCCCTTCCGCGAGCTGCTGGACCGCATTGACGACGAGCACGCCCGCCGCACGTCGCAGCTGCTGGTCGTCCTTCGCGAGCAGGTGGAAGCGTACGGCAACGCCCCGGTGGACGGGCGCGGCGCGCTGATCGACGAGATCCACGCGCTGATCGAAACCGCGTTGGGGGAGATGGAAATCAGCGGCCGGCTGCGCCGCGACATGCCGTTCTACGAGGACGCCACCGCCGCCGCGGGCGCCGAGATCGCGCTCACGCCCGGCGTGCGGCGCGCCTTCGGCGCCTGGGAAGAGTGGGCGCGGCTGACCTCCAGCCTGGGGTGGCCCCGCTCCGAGCAGGCCACCATGCGGCACTTCTACCAGACCTACTACGGCGACTCGCAGGGCGTGCCCCTGCTGCGGTTCTACGAGGAGTTCTACCGCGAGCACTTCAAGGCGCACGTCGAGAAGGAAGCGAAGCAGCGCGCCGGGGCGCGCAGGGAAGCGCTGGGCGGATACGACGTGGGCAACCCGTTCGGCCTGGACGTCGTCCGCAGCCTCTCGGACGCCCGCACGCAGCTGGGCGAGGCCATCCGCGAGCGCTGGGCGGCGGAGCCGGATGCCGCGGTCGTCGACCTGACGGCGGACGACGTTCGCCAGGCGCTGGCGGGGGTGGAAACGGTGAGCGGCGTGCCGCGCTCCATGGGCGCGTTCGGCCTGCTGGTGCCGGCGGAGGAGGAGGGCGGCGCGCCGTCGTTCGTGCTGCACGGCGGCAGCTACACGGCGGGGTACGGCAAGTACTTCTCGCGGTTCCTCTACATGCTGCCTGACGACGTGCAGGAAAACGTGCGGACGTGGAACGCGGCGCTCACCGACGACATGCTGGCCGAAATCTGCGGCGACGCGCAGTTCAACGCCAACCTGCATCCGCCGCTGATGCGCTGGGAGATCAGCTATCCCACCGGCGAGAGCGGCGCGACGGAGGCACAGCTTCCCAGCAGCGAGATCGTGGTGCAGCCCGACCCTGACGATCCGTACGCGCTGCGGCTGGCGCACGGGCCCACGGGCCGCCGGGTGATCCCCGTGGACCTGGGCTTCCTGAACCCGCGGATGCGTCCGCCGCTGTACCAGCTGCTGTCGCGCTTCACCCCGCCGGTGATGTTCGCCCCCACGGTTCCCGAGTCGCACTCGCAGCCGGCGCAGGGCCAGGGCGCCCGCCCCGCCACCGTGGAAGGCCTGCAGGTGGCCCCCGCCGCATTCGCGCAGGACGGAGGTGGCGCGGATACGGTGGATCAGGGCGCGGATACCGTCGATCAGGGAGCCGACACGGTAGACCAGGGCGCGGACACCGTAGCTGCGAATCCGTTCGGCGCCGACACGGTGGATGGCGGGGCAGATACCGTCGATGGCGGCGCGGACACGGTGGCTGCAGGCGCGGACACCGTCGATGGAGGAGCGGACACGGTCGATGCAGGCGCGGACACTGTCGCCGCAGCAGCAGCCCCGGCCGATGCCGTCCACTCACACGCACAGACGCAGCCAACGATCAGCTACCGCCCTCGGCTGACGTTCGGAGGCAGCCTGGTGCTGACGCGGCGCCGCTGGTCGGTGCCGGGGGCGCTGCTTCCCCAGCGCCGCACGGACGAAAGCGCGGCCGAATTCTTCGTGCGGATCAATCGCTGGCGGCGGGAGAGCGGGATTCCGGAGACGGGCTACTTCCGCATCAACCCCCTCCCGGAGCCGCGCCCGACGCCCGCGGGCCAGCCCGCGCCCGCCCAGGCCGAGGCGCCGCCTGAGGTGGTGGACGAGATCCCGGGATACGAAGGCGCCGCCGAGGCCGAAGCCCACGAAGACGAGCAGGAGCACGAGGCAGAACCTGCCGCGGGCGAAGCGGGAGCCCCGGCGGCCGCGGGTGCGGATGAAAACGCCGCACAGCGGCCGAAGCCCACGCAGGCGTCCCGCGACTTCTACAAGCCGCAGTTCATGGACTTCGGAAACCCGCTGCTGGTGGCGATGCTGGGGCGCATCGGCACGGGGCTCAAGCGGTTCCAGGCGGTGTTCGAGGAACGCCTGCCGGACCGGGACGGCCTGCCGCGCCACGGCGACGACCGGTTCGTCACGGAGTTGGTGGTGCAGCTCGCCTTCCCGGCCGGTACCGCCACGACCCCAGCCGAGGCCGCATCCGAGCCGGCGCTGGCGACCGGCTAGTGACACGCAGCCGGGCCTTGTCATCCTGAGGCCAAGCCACACCGCACTCGCCCTAACGCCGTACCTGGCGGGCCGAAGGATCTAGCCGCGGGCACGAACAAGCCAGGGCGCGGCAGCGGTCACCAAAGCCGGGGGCCTCGGCTGCCGTGCGGCCCTCACCCGGCCGCGCTGACACGCGTGCCACCCTCTCCCACAAACAGCGTGGGAGAGGGGGTACACACCAGGCGTGGGCGAGGCCTCGGCCCTGCTGGGGCGAATGAATTCGCGGCAACGACGGCCCGAAGTCCGCCTTCGCGGACTGCATGCGGAGTCGGGTGCGCCAGGCCCGCGGAAGCGCGATCGAATTCTCCCCTCTCCCGCTTGCGGGAGAGGGGCCGGGGGAGAGGGCAGCCGGGGCATGCGCGGGCCAGCGTCGAAGTGCCACAGACCTCCACCCGTCTCGCCCGTGCACCGCTTTCGGCCCATAGCACCGGGCTGGCTCCCTTCCCCCGCGGCAGTTTGCGGGGGAAGGGCTGGGGATGGGGGGCGGCCCGGGCATGCACTGAACCAGCCGAAGCGCAATCGAAGTTCCCCCCTCTCCCGGCGCAGTTTGCCGGGGGAGGGGACGGGGGAGGGGCCCCGCCGAGGCATGGACGACAGCCAGCCTCAACCGGTATGAAGTTCCCCCCTCTCCGCACGTAGTTTGTGCGGGGAGGGGCAACCCCGGGGAAGGGGCACCCCGGCGCCCCACGTCCAGTGATCCACCGACCCACACGCCACATGACCGAACCGCGACACGAGCACGGCTGGCTGAGCGTCTACCTGTTCATCAACGGCTGGATCTACGCCCCCGAGTGCGACCAGGTAGTCATCGAGCACGTCGAGCCGTTCGTCCGCCGCTGCATGGCCGAAGGCTGGGCCGATCAGCACTTCTTCATCCGCTACAGCGAGCACGGGCCGCACGTGCGCCTGCGCCTGTACGGACGCACCGACGTGCTCGAAGGGACCGTGTGGCCCGCGCTGGTGGAGCACGTGCGCGCGTCGCATCCGAGCGTGCGGGTGGACGAGCTTCCCGAGACGCCCTCGTACAGCCGCGTCGACGACCAGCCCCCGGGCGTGACGCACCTGGCGCGCGTGGCGTACGAGCCTGAAACGCAGCGCTACGGCGGCCCCGACGCGCTGGCGGTCGCCGAGCGGATGTTCCAGGACTCCAGCGACGCGGCGTACGCGCTGCTGGCCCGCATGGGCGGCGAGCGGTCGTCGCGGCTGGGCAAGGGGCTGCTCTCCACCGTCATGGCCTGCCACGTCTTCTGCGAAACCCGCGAGCGCGCCACCACGTTCGCCCACACCTACTCCACCAACTACCTGCGCTCGCTCGCCCGCGAAGACGAGGGGCGCGAGACGTTCATCAGCGCCTTCGACCGCGGTTTCGAGCAGCAGGCCGACACCCTCGCGGCGTACGTCAACGAGGTGTGGGAGCGGATGGACGAGGGCGAGGAGCTGTCCGACACGCTGGACCGCTACGGCGAGGGGCTCGACGCGCGCCGGGCCGAGCTGCGGGGCCTGTTCGACGAAGGCCGGGTACAGGTGGCCGGGGAGCCGGCGGACGACTGGCAGCGGGTGGTGTGGGGCATCGTCCCCAGCTACGTGCACATGATGAACAACCGCCTGGGCATCACCATCCAGGAAGAAAGCTACCTGGGATACCTGGTCCATCGCGCGCTCCAAAGCCCCGACGCGGTGGGCGAGGCCTGAGCCCCGCGGCCCGATCCTTCTTTTCCGCACCCGCAAGGACCGTTTCTCGATGGATACGCAGCACCGCACGGACGAGCCCCGCACCGAAGCGCTGATGGAAGCGGCACAGGCCATCGGCCGGCGGCTGGTGCAGGGCGCGCGGTGGACGGACGACGCCTGCACCTGGCACGTGATGCAGCCCGACCGCGCGAACCCGGCGGCTCGCCGCGCCGTCCCCACTCCCGCCACCGGCACGGTGTACGAGGGAACGGCGGGGATCGCGCTGTTCCTGGCTGAGCTGCACGCGGTGACGGGCGATGCCGACGTGGCCCGCACCGCGCTGGGCGCCATCCGCCTGGCCCTGCGTCAGGGCGCGTCGCTGCCGGATACCAGCTTTGGATACCACAGCGGCCGCGTGGGGATCGCCTACGCGGCCGCGAGGGCGGGCGAGCGGCTGGGCCACCCCGAGTTCTACGCCCAGGCCGAAGACCTTCTCCGGCCGCTGGTGGGCAACGAGAGCCGCGACACAGGGCTGGACGTGATCGCCGGGGCCGGCGGGGCCATTCCCGCCCTGCTGCAGCTGACCCGGTACGTGGACGCGGAGTTGGCCCTGGGCATCGCGCGGGGGCTGGGCGACCAGTTGATGGTGACGGCCACGCGCGAGCCCGAGGGCTGGTCGTGGGGCACCATGCGCAACAGCGCCGTCCGCAATTTGAACGGCTACGCCCACGGCGCGGCCGGCATCGGCCACGGGCTGCTGGAGCTGTACGCCGCCACGGGGGACGGCCGCTACCGCTACGGCGCCGAGCAAGCGTTCCTGTACGAGCGGGCCTTCTTCAACCCCCAGCACGGCAACTGGCCCGACCTGCGCAACACCGAGCTGGGCGAGTACCAGTACGAGGGGCGCGTGGACGAGCTGCGCGACCTGCTGCGCTCCGGCGGCGGCCTGGAGCCGCAGCCCATGCGCTACATGAGCGCGTGGTGCCACGGGGCGCCGGGCATCGGCCTCAGCCGCGTGCGCGCCTGGCAGCTGCTGGGCGACCCGCTGTACCGCGACGAGGTGCTGGCCGCCTGCGCAACCACGGTGGGCACGGTGGGCGGCCACGGCCTCGGCAACTACTCGCTCTGCCACGGCCGCGGCGGCAACGCCGAAACACTGATGGTGGCCGCCCAGGTGCTGGGCGACGAGTCGCTGCGCGAGCCGGCGCTGGAGAGCGCCTATGCCGGCGTCGAGCGCCACGAGGGGGCGGACGCGTCGCCCTGGCCCTGCGGCACCCTCGGCGCCGCCTCCGACCCGGGGCTGCTGCTGGGCGAAGCCGGCATCGGGCACTTCCTGCTGCGGCTGGCCCACCCCCGGGTGCCCTCCGTGCTGTTCCTGGAGGCGCCGGACGTTTCGGCGTCGCGCGGAGGCACGGTGGGCGAGGAGGGCTGGCGAAGCGAGCAGGAGAGCACCGTCGCCGCGCACTTCGGCGGCACGCTGGCCGCATTCCGCGCGATGGGCGTTGCGCTGGACCTGCCGCTGGCGCCCATGGGCCCGGCCCCGCGCACGTCGGACGTGGTGGCCGTGTACGAGGCGCTCGCCGGAAGCGTGCGCGACGTGGCGGATCCGGCGCGGCGCGAGCGGCTGGAAGACGCGTTTGCGGTGGACCGTGCGCGCTACGAGCTGGCCCGTTCGGTGACGGACTTCACCACGGAGTACCTCGACGGGCTGGCCCGGCTTCCCGCGGCGGAGGTGGACTGGCGCGAGGGCCGGGTGGAGCTTTCGTCCCGGGTCCGCGTGGTGAGCACCCGGTGGGACTGGGCCGCCCGCGCCGCCGCGGACGCCGCCGGCCCGCCGGGGGACGAGGACGAAGGCGAGGTTCACTGGCTGGTCCAGTTCACCGGCGGCTGGCCGGTGGTGCGCTCGTTGAGCCCCTTCGCCGCGGTGATCCTGGAGAGCGTCCGCGAGCCCGCGACCGCCGACGAGCTGATCGACACGGTGAATGCCGCCTTGTCGGGGGGCGAAGGCGAGGTGAACCGCGAGTGGTTGGAAGAGCGCGTCCTGCAGCAGCTGAACCAGGCGTATCGTGCGGGTTTCGTGAACCTGGCGCGCGGCCTGGCCGGCGCGGCGCGGTAGTAGAGGGTGACGCCGACGCCTGTCATCCTGAGAGGGTGTTGAGATAACCGAACAAAGTGCGAACATGCACAAGTAGACGGTGTATGCGGCTGGCATGACTAGCCTCAGATATCCGACAGACTTGACCGATTCGCAGTGGGAGCTGCTGCGCCCGCTCAT
>NZ_DASVSF010000051.1 GCF_036388275.1 Longimicrobium sp. | reverse complement strand
CGCCCGATGAGGCGGCCGCTTCCGTAACTATCTGCGCTGTGCTATCTTAGGTCCGGCTCGCGCCAGGGTATGGCGCGTGCATCCAGGGTTGCTGCTGAAGGGCAGCAATCTCTCGAGGTCATTCCGATGCGAAATCTACAGAAAGTCGCTGGCGCGGTGCCGGCCGAAGCATATGCCACCGACGCCGGCGCGGCGCTCGAGCAGCCCGGCGCGCCACGGCTGTCGCGCAGCGTGGCGTTCGTGTGGGGCGGCGAGGCGGCGCCTGCGCCGTCGCTGCCGTTCGGGCGCTGGAAGCCGGGCGCGCGCGCGGCCTGAGCGCCTCAAAATTTCGCGTTGAAAACGCCTCCCGGGGCGACTACGGCGGGTGAGCTGAACGCGGCTCACCCGCCGTTTCGTTTGTGTACCACAGAAAAGAAGGTCTCACGCAGAGACGCGGAGACGCAGAGAGAGACCGTCGATCCTCTCTGCGCCTCCGCGCCTACGCGTGATCCCCCGACGGAGCAAGGAAACCGATCAGACCGCGTCGGAGAGGGACGTGAAGGTGAAGTCGCGCGCCTTGATGGCGGGCACCATCACCGCGCCGCCGTCTCCGTCTTCCGAGGCGCTGACCCGCACCGGCTCGCTCATCGCCTCGATGTTGTTCAGGAGGAAGATGGGCGACTCGTTCCAGCGCAGGTTCTTGACGGCGGTGGTGATGCGGCCGTTCTCCACCAGGAAGGTGCCGTCGCGGGTAAGGCCCGTGAACAGGATGGTGCGCGGATCCACCGGGCGGATGTACCACATGCGCGTCACCAGCAGCCCGCGCTCGGTACCGCGGATCATCTGCTCCACCGAGGTGTCGCCGCCCGACATCAGGTAGGTGCCCGGGTTGCCCGTGGGCTCGCGGTTGCTGCGCTGCGCCCAGAAGCGGTTGTACGCCAGGTTGCGCAGCGTGCCGTTCTCCACCCACACCTGCCGCCGGTTCGGCAGCCCCTCGTTGCCGAACGGGTTGGCGGCGATGCGCGGGTCCGCCGGGTCGGAGATGATGGTCACCCGCTCGTCCAGGAACTTCTCGCCCAGCTTGTTGCCGCCGCCCTGCTTGCTGAAGAACGAGCGGCCCTCGTCGGCCGTGCGGGCGTTCAGCGCAAACGCCATCAGGTTCACCATGTTGGCCACGGCGGTGGGCTCCAGGATCACCGTCCACTCGCCCGGCTCCACCGCGCGCGGGTTGCGCGACAGCTCGGCCTTGCGGATGGCGCGCTCGCCCAGGGCCGCCACGTTCAGCCGCGACCAGTCGTTCTCGCCGCCGCCGGCCCAGCCGGAGCCGGTGCCGTCGGGGGTGCGCACCGTCGACGTCAGGCTGACGCCGGTGGAGCGGGCGTAGGCGAACAGGCCGCGCTTGGTGGCCACGGCGTTGCTGCCCGTGGAGTGCACCAGGAACCCGGTGGAAACCAGGTTCTGCCGCGCCGCGGGCCCGGCGATCTGCATGACGGCGCGGGCGCGCTCTTCGGGGGTCAGGTTGGCGGTGGCGTCGAAGTACGGCTCCGACTGCACGTACTGCTGCGGCCCCAGCTCGCCCAGGTACTCGGGGTCTTCGGGAACCAGCCGGGCCAGCCGCTCGGCCGTCTGCACCACCTGGCGAAGCCCCTCGTCGTCGAAGCGGTTCGTGGTGGCCGAGGCCACCTTCTTTCCGAAGGCGGCGGTGACGGTGACCGTGGCGTCGTACGAGTCGCCCGAGGTGCTCACCTGGTTCATGGCCCACCGGGTGTTGCCGGTGGTGGAGCTGTTCAGGTTCACCCGCGCCTCGTCGGCGGTGGTGAACGAAAGGACCTTCTGCGCCAGCGCCTCGGCGTCGGCGCGCGACAGGTAGCGGGGTTCGGCCATGCTCAAGCCCTCCGACCGGTGTTGATGACGTTGACCCCGCGGAAGCGCGCGGCCGGACAGCCGTGCGACACCGCGTTGACCTGGGAAGGCTGCCCCTTGCCGTCGAAGAAGGAGCCGCCGATGAAGTACGTGCTTTGCCCGCCGATCAGGTCCATCCCGTTCCAGAACTCGGGCGTGCGCATCTGGTAGGCGACGTCCTTCAGGTCGCCCACGATGCGGCCGTTGCGGATTTCCTTGAACACCTGCCCGCCGAACTGCGCGTTGTAGCGCTGCTGGTCGATGGAGAACGAGCCGTCGCCATCGATCAGAATGCCGTTCTCCACTCCGCCGATCAGCTCGTCGAGCGGCACGTCGCGCGTGGGGTGGGGAAGCAGGTTCACGTTGGGCATGCGCTGGAACTGCACCACGTTCCAGTTCTGCGCGTAGCTGTTGCCGTGGCTGCGCACGGGCTTGCCCGTCTGCCGGTACCAGTCGGCCAGCATGGGCGCCTGCTCGCGGGTGGTCTGCAGGTCGTTCAGGATGCCGTTCTTCACGATCAGGTACTCGTCGGGCTTCACCCCTTCGTCGTCCCAGCCGATGGACGACAGGCCGCCGGGGGTGCTGCGCTCGCCCTGGATGTTCATGAAGTCGCGACCGTAGCGGAACTTGCCCAGGAAGTCGGCCACCGGGGAGATGAACGACGTGCCGGCGTAGTTGGCCTCGAACCCCATGATGCGGTCCAGCTCGGTGGGGTGCGCGATGGACTCGTGGATGGTCAGCCACAGGTGCGTGGGAAGCAGCACCAGGTCGTACCGCCCCGGCTCCACCGGCTTGGCGGTGAGCTTGCGCACGGCCTCTTCGGCCCAGCGCCCGGCGTTGCCCGGCAGGTTGGCGTCGCGGACGTGCTCGTACCCCATGGCGCGCGGCGCCACGTCGGTGCTGGCCCGGCTCTGGAAGTCGCCGTCGGCGCCCACCGCGGTGATGTTCATCTGCGGGTAAGAGCGGTACAGCGTCTGCTCGATGTACGACCCGTCGGTGGACGCGAACGTCTTGTCGATGCGCAAGAAGTTCATCGACGAGGTGACGAACCGCGCGCCGTTCACCTTGAGCGCCTCGGCGTTGGCGCGCAGCAGCAGGTCTACCTTCTCCTCGATCGGCACGTTGAACGGGTCGATCTCCAGCGGCGACGACCAGCGTCCGTTGGGCACGGCGTCTACCGGGGCCAGCTCCAGCGGGCGCTGGCGGGCGGCGGAGTTGGCGCGCGCCTGGGAGGCCGCCTGCCGGGCCACCCGCACCACCTCGTCGGCGTTCACCTCGCGGCTGGCGGCGAAGCCCCAGGCGCCGTTCACGATCACGCGCACCCCGAAGCCGGTGCTTTCGGCGTCGTTGAAGAAGACGATCTGCCGCTCGCGCGTGCCCAGCGCCTGCGAGCGGTTGCCCGAGATGCGGACGTCGGCGTAGCTGGCCCCGGCGGCGCGGGCGGCCTCGAGCGCGCGCATGGCCAGGTCGCGGCTGACGGCCGGATCCATGGGATCGATGGGCGCGGCGGCCGCCAGCCGGGGCAGAATGGCCGATCCCGCGCCGAGCGCAGCCGTCGCGGCGGCGCCGTGCAGGAGGAACTCTCTCCGCTTCATGGGTTCTCCGTCATGGAGGTGGTTGGGATGACCGGCAAACTAGAACGAGCGTCCGTACGCCGCAACGCCGCGCGGGCGCGGGGGTTGCGGATCGGGAGCACATGAACGGACCTCGATTCGCCGCCGCCGTCGTGGGCGCCGGCCCCGCCGGGCTGGCCGCCGCGCTGCGCCTGCAGGGGCTGGGCGCGGCGGTCACCGTCTTCGATTCCGCGCCCGCCGCCGGGGGGCGCGCCTGCACCGACTCCGTCGCGGGCTTCCACGTAGACCCGGCCGTCCAGCTGCTCAGCTCTGGCTACGCCTCCACCCTTCGCGTGGCCCGGGCCGTGGGCGCCGACCGCCTGCTCCAGCGCTCGCCTGGGCGCGACGCGCTCTGGCGCAAGGGGCGCGCGCACGAGGTGGTCTACGGATCCCCCGCCAGCATGCTGGCCTCGGGCGCCCTTCCGCTCGCCCTGAAGCTGCGGATGGGTGCGCAGTACCTTCCCTTCCTGCAGCGCCACGGGTCTGCGTTGGACCTGGCGGCGCTGGAGCGCGCTGCGGGCGCCGGGCTGGACGCCGAGTCCGCCGCGGCGTGGGGGCAGCGCGAGCTGGGGTCCGACTTCGTGGACCTGCTGGTCGCTCCGCTGCTGGCCACGCTGTACGGCACCGGCGCCGACGAGGCCAGCGCCGGCTTCTACCACGCCCTCGCTCACCAGGGGATGAACCTGCAGGTGATGGCGCTGGCCGGCGGCGTCGGCGAGTTCGGCCGGGCCTGCGCCGAGCGCATCGCCAGCGGGGCGGGGTCCCTTCGCCTCGGTACGCCCGTGCACGCGGTGGAGACGGACGGCGCGCGCGTGCAGCTCTCCGGCGACGGGTGGACGGAATCGTTCGATGCGGCCGTCCTGGCCATGCCCGCGCCCGCCGCCCTGGGCGTTGCTAAATTTCTGACACCCCAGGCCGCGGAAAGGTTGGCGCGGGTGCGCGTGCGGCCCGCGGCGTCTCTCGCGCTGCTCTTGGACCGCCCCCTGGGGGTGCGCTGGTTCGGACTGTCGTTCGCGCGGGGCGAGTCGCGTGTGGCGGCCGCGCTGTGCGCCGAAGAGAACAAGGTTTCCGGGCTGGTGCCTCCCGGCAAGGGGCTGCTGGTGGTCTTCGCCCAGCCCCGCACCGCCGAGCGCCTGGCCGGCGCCGACGCGGCGGAGGCCCTGCGCGAGCTGATGCCCGACGTGGCTCGCGTGTTTCCGCGCATCGAGAGCACGGTGCAGGAGACGCGGCTGTACACCTGGAGGCACGGGTGGACGGTGTTCTATCCTGGCCACCTGGGCGCCCTTCCCGCGCTTCGCAGTGCCGCATTCGACGCCGCCGGCCGTGTGGCGCTCACGGGCGACTATCTCTATGCGCCCACCGTGGAGGGCGCCGTCACCTCCGGCCTCGCCGCGGCCGAGCGCTTGGCCTCGCGTATCGTTCCGAATCCCTGACAGTCCTGAGTTTCACACGGAGGGCACGGAGGACACGGAGGAACAGAGGGAGGGCTCCTCTGTGACCTCCGTGCCCTCCGTGTGAGACCCGCAGTTTCGGCGCAGGGAACGCGGGGCTACCTTGTCGCGCCTTCGTGACGATGTTTCCCGGCCCGGATGCATGATGGAGTTTCCCGAGCTTTTCGACCCGGACCTGTGGTGCCCGCTCACCGACCGCGAGCGCCGCGACCGGCTGGCCGCCGCGCTGCTCGCCGAGCTGGGCGATGCCCCCGGCGTGCTGGACACGCGCATCGAGGTGGGCACCGTCGACCGGCCGTACGACTACACGGGCGTGGTGGAGACGGACGTGGGCGACATGAAGACGCCGCTCTGGTCCCACGCTCGCGCCACCGTGTTCTGCGATCCGTCCATCCATTCCGCCAACCGCAAGCAGCTCGCGCCCGGGCTGGAGGTGCAGCGAGCCGCCGTGCGACTTCGGACGCGGCTCGACGTGCGGTTCGCGCTGGAAACCCGCGGACTGACGCTGACCCTCTCACCCGAGCCGGGAGTGGAGCGCACGTGGACGGCGGAAAAGGCCCGCTTCCGCGACCGGACCGCGGTCACGCGCGAGGACGTGATCGCCAAGGCGGGCGACGTGGACCTGCGCGACCTGCTGGCCCACTTCTACACGGGCCCCTCGCTGCGCGTGGTGGGAGAGGACGGCGCCGCGTTTCTTCTTCCCGCCGCCAGCGAAGAGGAAGGTCGTCTGGTGACTCTCTGCCCGGCCTGCCAGCACTGGCGGGAAGGGTCGACCGCCACGTGCGAGAAGTGCGGGGCACCGGCGGATACGGTCCTGGCTGCCCGGCCAGGGCGACGGTAGGGCAGGGGCGAGGTTCGAGGATGAGGTGAGGCCTCGGCCCTGCTGGGGCGGTTGAAACCGCGGCAACAAAGGCCCGAAGTCCGCCTTCGCGGACTGCATCCGCGGGGTTGGTGAGTTCGAGCGAGAATCGCGCATTCCGCCACTGGGGAGGAACGCATGCGAAGCCCTTGGACACAGCTGTACCTGCACTTCACTTGGGCTACGTGGGACCGGTATCCTTTTCTGACCGCGCCCGTCCGCACCCGAGTGTACCAGTGCATCCAGGCCGAGTGTGGTCGGATGGGTGCCGAGGTGATCGCCATCGGGGGCATCAAGGATCACGTTCACCTGCTGGTTCGGGTTCCGGCCACGCTGGCGCCCGCGAACCTCGCGAAGCAGGTGAAAGGCGCGTCGTCGCACCTGATGAACCACGAGATCGCCCGCGGCGAGACGTTCAAGTGGCAGGGCGGATACGGCGTCTTCAGCGTGTCGAAGAGCGATGTGCCAAGGATTCGTGACTACGTCCTGCGGCAGGAGCAGCACCACCGGGAAAAGCGCCTGGACCCGGAACTGGAGCCCACGATGTCCGAAGCAGCCCGGCCATCGATGCACTGAACCACGTTGACGCACCGAAGCAGCCGGTTCAGTCCGCGAAGGCGGACTTCGGGCCGTAGTTGCCGCGAATTCATTCGCCCCAGCGGACTTGGCGCCCGGGCGATTCCTCAGGAATGGAGCATAGATGACTGATCCATCGAACACCGGCATCAGCGGCGCGAACACCACGTTCGGCGGGGCCACGCACCTGGAGTGCACCCGCTGCGGCGCCATGTACGAGAGCGAGGTGCTTCACCGGCTTTCGCCCTGCTGCGAAAAGCCGCTGTACCCCCGGTACGCGCTCGACCTGATCGGCGGGCGGCTGCGGCGCGGCGACCTGGCCGGGCGCTCGGCAGACCTGTGGCGCTACGCCGAGCTGCTGCCGGTGCGCGACCCCGCCAACGCCGTCCGCCTGGGCGAGGGGTTCACCCCCATGATCGACGCACCGCGGCTGGCCAGCCGGCTGGGCGTGGCGCAGTGCTGGGTAAAGGACGAGGGGCAGAACCCCACCGCGTCGTTCAAGGCGCGCGGTCTGTGCATGGCCATCTCGCGCGCCAAGGAGCTGGGCGTCACCGAGGTGGGCATCCCCTCGGCGGGCAACGCGGGGAGCGCCACCGCCGCCTACGCCGCCGCCGCGGGGATGACGGCCCACGTCGTTGTTCCCAACGACACGCCGCACCCCATCATCGAGGAGATGCGGGCGCTGGGTGCAGACGTCGAGCTGCTGGCGGGGCTGATCACCGACTGCGCCGCCCGTGTGGCCGAGGGCACGCGCGATCACGGCTGGTTCGACCTGTCCACGCTCAAGGAGCCGTACCGCGTGGAAGGCAAGAAGACGATGGGCTACGAGGTGGCCGAGCAGCTCGGGTGGACGCTGCCCGACGTCATCGTCTATCCCACCGGCGGCGGAACCGGGCTGGTGGGGATGTGGAAGGCGTTCGACGAGATGGAGCGGCTGGGGTGGATCGGCCCGGAGCGCCCGCGGATGGTGTGCGTGCAGGCGGAAGGCTGCGCGCCCATGGTCCGTGCCTTCGAGCAGGGCACCGAGTACGCCGAGCCCTGGGTAGACGCGCACACCTACGCCTCGGGGCTGCGCGTTCCCCGCGCCGTGGGCGACTTCCTGATTCTGGACGCGCTGCGCAGCTCCGGCGGCGCCGCCCTGGCCGTCAGCGACGACGAGATGCGCGAGTGGACGCGCATCGTGGGCGCCGACACGGGCGTGTTCTGCGCGCCGGAAGGGGCCGCCACCGCCGTGGCCACCGCGCGCCTGCGTCAGCTGGGTGCCATCCGCCCCGACGACCGCGTTGTGCTGTTCAACACGGGGAGCGGGCTCAAGTACGTCGTCTGAGCGTGAAACATCCGGCGTGCTCCGTCCGTTCTGGATCAACGGCGGGGCAACGGAGGTATCAGTAGGACAGCCGGCGCACGGGGCGCGGCGCAACGCGGAGACGAAGCGGTGTTCGAGTACGCCAGCGGGATCAAGAAGCCAGGCCGACGGGGAACGCTGGCGGCGGCGTTGTCCGCCGCCGCGCTGCACGTCGTGCTGGTCGCTCTCATCCTGTGGATGGGCCACTCCGGCGTGCTGCTGGCGCTGGAGCCCACGGGCACCGGGCCGGTGCTGGCGTTTCCCGAGGGTGGCGGCGGTGGCGGGGGCGGCAGCGCGGGGACGGAGCTGGTGACGTACGTCGATATCGCGCCCCCCGCGCCCACCGTCGAACCGGAGCCCGTTCCGGAGGTGGTGGAGGACGTGCTGGTGCCGCCCGAGCCCACGCCGGTGCCGCCGCCGCCCACGCCCGCCCCGGCGGAGGCGCAGCCGCGTCCGCCCGCCCCCACGCCGCCCGTCTCCGCGGGCACCGGCGGGGGAACGGGCGCGGGGCAGGGACCCGGCGAAGGGCCGGGGCAGGGACCGGGTGTGGGGCCCGGCTCCGGCGGCGGATCGGGCGGGGGCACGGGCGGCGGCATCGGGTCCGGCGTGGGGCCGGGAACGGGCGGCGGGGCGAGCCGCATCCGCCCGCCCGCCACCGACCTGCTGCTGATTCCCCCCGACAAGCCGCGTGGAGTGGCCAGCCAGGAAGTCACCATCCGCTTCCGCGTGGACGTGCGGGGCAGGGTGCGCGAGGCAAGGCTGCTGACCAGCACCGGCAACCGGGGCTACGACGAGCGCATCCGGCGCTGGGGGATGGAGCTGCAGTTCCGCCCCGCCGTCAGCCTCGACACCAACCGGCCGGTGGAGGCGGAGACGGAGATCACCATCTCCGTCTAGCACGGCATCGGCCCGAAACCAGAAGAGCCCGCCGCGATCGAGGATCGCGGCGGGCTCTTTCCATCGGTGCGCCATCCGGCTCAGGCGGCGGCGAGCACTCCGGCGCTGGACGCGTTTCCTTCCATCAACTGCAACCACACCTGCGCGTCGGGGCCGGGCTGTGCGTCGGCGGCGGGATCGTGGCGCTGGCTCAGGCGGCCGGCGTGCTCGCTCTCGCCCAGGCGAAGGAGCGCGAACACGATGCGCTCGCGGAGCGGACCCTCGCCCGCGGCGTCGAACATCCACCCCAGCTGCTGGGCGGCCATCTGCTGCTGCCCGGCCTTGCCCGCGGCCTCGGCGTACTCCCAGACGCGCGCGGCGGCCTGCTCGTGGCGGCCGGCGGCGATGTCGATCCAGCAGAGCGTGCAGCGGGCGCGAACGGCCTCGGGGTGCACGTGCAGGATCATCCGGCAGATCAGCCCGGCGGCGGCGGTGTCGCGCAGTTCCAGGTACTGGTCTACCGCGCGGCCGTACCACACCAGGGCGCGGCGGCCTTCGCCCATGCTGGCGCACAGGTCCCCGGCGCGCTTCAGCAGGATGCCGCGGGTGCGCGGTGCCGCGGTTTCCAGCGATCCCTCGATCGCCGTGAGTCCCGCCTCGAGGGCGGCCGGGAGGTCGTTCTGTCGCCGGTTGCGCACTGCTGGTCCTTCCACTTCAGGGCCTGCCGAACAGGCGGCCACCCCCTGGGGTGCGGCCGGTAGAACGGCCGTTTACCAATGCAACGCCCGTTCCACTGATGCGGACATCCGTTGCAGTAAACGTTTGTAGAATGTTGTTGCCGGCAGGGGGCAGGCGGTTACGCATCGCCACCCGGCGGGAAGGGAACTGTCCTTCAGTCGAACTCGCCAGCCGGGAGCACTTCGTCGATCACCTCGCGGATGGTTTCTCCGCCGAAGCCGCGGCGCGCGAGAAAGCCCTGCAGCCTGCGCCGGGCGGGGTCGCGCTCCTCGCCGGGGCGTGTGCGCCACTTTTCCGCCGCGCGCAGGGCCAGCTCCCGCTCGTCGGTGCCCTCGCCCTCCAGCGTGTCGCGGATGGCCTCGCGCGCCACCTCCTCGTCCACGCCCTTGGCGCGCAGCTCGCTCTGCAGCCGCCGCGCGCCGGAGGGGCGCAGGCGCACGCGGTCGCGCACCACCGTCCCCGCGAACGCCGCGTCGTCGATCATCCCCAGCTCGCGGAGGCGTTCGATGACCTCGTCCGTCACCTCGGGCTCGTAGCCCTTCATCCGCAGCCGCCGGGCAAGCTCCACCGCCGCGCGCGGGCGCACCGCCAGCAGGTGCAGCGCGGCCTCGCGCGCCTGCCATCCCCGGTCGCGCCGCTCCACCTCGGCCAGGCGCGCCTCGGTCACCTCGCTGCCCACGCGCAGGTGGGCGGCGTGGGCGATTTCCATCGACACGCCCATGCGGAACTCGCCGTCCACGAACACGCTCACCCGATCGGGATCGTGCTTCTGCGGCTCCATGGCGGTGATCTTCATCCGGCTCGTTCGTCTCGCTGCGGGCTTGTGTGGGCTGGGACGCGGGGATTATGCTAGCGCCATGCACAATCCGAAACCCGGTTGAGCCCCATGGCCCTCTCCACGGCCCCGCCGCAGACGGACTTCCGCGCGCTTCGCGACGCCGAGTTCGAGTACGTCGCCAGGTCGCCGTACCTGAACGCGGCCTCGGTGGGGCCGCTTCCCGAGCGCGCCCGCCGCGCCATCGACGCGTACAACCTGCGGCGCTCCAATCCGCACGCCCTGCGCGGCGCCGACTTCGAGCCCACGCTGGTCCGCTGTCGCCGTGCCGCCGCGGGACTGATCGGCGCGGGCGAGGACGAGATCGCGCTGCTGCCCAACACCAGCTTCGGCGTGAACCTGGCCGCGCAGTGCCTGCCGCTGGCGGACGGGCAGAGGGTGATCGTCAGCGACCGCGAGTTTCCGGCGAACATGTATCCCTGGCTGGCGCTGCGGCGGTTGCGCAACGTGCAGGTGGACGTGATCCCGGCGGACGCACGCGGCAACCCCGACGAGGCGCGCATCCTGGAGGAGCTGGCGCGCGGCGACGTGGGGCTGGTGGCGCTCTCCGTCGTGCAGTTCACCAACGGCTGGCTGGCGGACGGCGAAACGATCGGCCGCGCCTGCCGCGCGCGGGGGGCCTGGTTCGTGGTGGACGGCATCCAGGCGCTGGGCCAGCTTCCCCTGGCCGTGGCCGCGTGGAACGCCGACGTGCTGGCGACGGGCGGGCAGAAGTGGCTCTGCTCGCCCTTCGGCACGGGGTTCACGTACGTGCGGCGCGAGCTGGTCGGCCGGATGGAGCCGCGGGTGGTGGGGTGGACGTCCATGGCGGCCTCGGCAGACCTGGAGCGCGTGCTGGACTACCGCGAGGAGTGGGTGCCCGGCGCGCGCCGCTTCGAGGTGGGGGCGCAGCCGTGGCAGGACTACGCGGGGATGGCCGAGTCGCTGGAGCTGCTGGAGGAAGCCGGTCCCGCGCAGATCCGCGCGCACGTGCTGGCGCTGCTGGACCCGCTGGCGGCGTTCCTGGAAGAGCGGGGAGTGGAGATCGTCAGCGACATGCGGCCGGAGCGCCGGACGGGGATCATCTCCTTCCGCCCGGCGGACGCGGCCGGCGCGTTCCGGGCGCTGTCGCAGGCCGGCGTGGGATGCGTGCTGCGCGAGGGGGCCGTCCGGCTTTCCGCGCACCTGTACAATCAGCCCGAGGACGTGGCAACGGTGATGAACGTGCTGGATGGGTGGATGCCGCGATGAGGGCTGCGGTGGACGACGTGCAGATGCTGGTGCAGGAGGTGCGCGACCGGCACGCGCCCGACCCGCGCACCGCGGTGTTCGAGGTAGAAGTGGAGGTGCGCGGCGACGCGGTGAAGTTCCTGGGGTTCACCTCCGAGCCCGATGCCGCGCTGGAGCTCCATCGCCGCGCGGCGGAGCTTACGGCTTGGCGCGAGGTGGTGGACGCCGTGCAGGTGCTGCCCGAGGCGCACCCGGAAGAGATGGTGCACGCGCTGGTCACCTCCGCCGTGGCGCCCATGATGGGCGGACCCGCCGTCCGCAGCACGCAGGTGTCGCAGGCCGTGCTGGGCAGCCGGCTGATCGTGTTTCGCCGCGAGGGGCGCTGGCTGCAGTGCAAGGGCCCGGACGGCTACATCGGCTGGATCCACGCGGGCTACGTGGCGCTCAAGGACGAGACCGCGGCCCGCGGGTGGGAGCTGGGGGCGGATGGGGACGTGTGGATTTCGCTGGGTGCCGACGTGCTGGCCGACGACGGCGAGGTGCTGATGCGGCTGCCGTGGAACTCCCGGGTGGTCCGCGATTCCGAGGGGCTCGCGCTGCTTCCCGATGGCCGCAAGGGACACGTCCGGGGCGAGCTGGTGCCGCTGGGGGCGCGGGCGCTGGGATTTCCGGCGGACGGCGCCGCCGTGGCGGAGTCGTCGGCCCGGTGGATGGGCGTGCCGTACCTGTGGGGTGGCGTGACGATGGGCGGCGTGGACTGCTCGGGCTTCGTGCAGGCGCTGTACAAGCTGCACGGCCACGCGCTGCCCCGCGACTCCGACCAGCAGTCGCGCACAGGGGCCGAGGTGGAGCCGGGGGACGACTTCGCCAACCTGCGCGCGGGCGACCTGCTCTTCTTTGCGGAGGAGCCCGGCCGATGCACGCACGTGGCTATGTCCACCGGCGGCCCGCACATCATCCACGCGTCGCTGGGCAACGGCGGCGTTGCGCGCAACGACATGTCGGGCCGCCGCAGCTACGAGCGCGAGCTGCGCCGCATCTTCCTCTGGGCGCGCCGCATGGTGTAAGGTCGGCTTTGCGGCATCTGCCGTCCAGATGAGCGACACTTTGTCATCCAGAGGCGCGCCATCTGTTCTGCAGACGAGTGCGACTCTGTCATCCAGAGACGCCCCATCTGTTCTGCAGACGAGCGCGACTCTGTCATCCAGAGGCGCAAGCGCACCGAACCGGCCCATGCGCCGTCTTGGGCGCGCCGAAGGATCTACCCGTGGCCGCACGAAGCATGGGCGCGGCAGCGGTCACACAAGCCGAGGCCTCGGACCCGCGGGCGAATGAATTCGCTGCAACGACCACACGAAGTCCACCTTCGTGGACTGGCTTGCCTTCGTGCGAGGTCGGCATTGTGGCGCGACCGGACCTGGTGCAGTTCTCCCCCTCTCCCGCTTGCGGGAGAGGGGGCCGGGGGGAGAGGGCAGCCGGGGGAATGCACGGCCGTTCTCGAAACGCCCTGCTGCTCGCCAGGGTCCCAGCCGACGCGCGGCAGCGGTCACACAAGCCGAGGCCTCGGGTTCGCGGGCGAATGAATTCGCTGCAACGACCACACGAAGTCCACCTTCGTGGACTGGCATGCCTTCGTGCGACGGCGGCATTGTGGCTCGACATTGAACTTTCTCCAGCGTCCATGAAAGCACCTGCTCCGGAACTGCCCATCATCCTGTTCGACGACCAGGCCGCGTGGGCCGCGTGGCTCGACGAGCACCACGAGGCGTCGCCTGGCGTGTGGCTGCGGCTGGCCAAGAAGGGCGCGCCCTACGCCTCCGTCTCGTACGCCGAGGCGCTGGACGTGGCCCTGTGCTACGGGTGGATCGACAGCCAGAAGAAGATCTTCGACCAGCACTCCTTTCTCCAGAAGTTCGGTCCTCGGGGCGCCAGGAGCATCTGGAGCAAGGTGAACCGAGAAAAGGTCCACGCGCTCACCGAGGCGGGGCGGATGAAGCCGGGCGGCATCCAGGCCGTGGAAAGCGCGAAGGCGGACGGCCGCTGGGACGCCGCGTACGACCCGGCGAGCACCGCCACCGTGCCGGACGACCTGCAAGCCGCGCTCGACGCCAATCCGAAGGCGAAGGAGTTCTTCGCCACGCTCAACGGCGCCAACCGCTACGCCATCCTCTTCCGCGTGCAGACCGCCAAGAAGCCCGAGACGCGCGCCAAGCGCATCGCCACCCTCGTGGAGATGCTGGAGCGGAACGAGAAGATCCACGGATAGCGGCCGCCGCGCCGGAGCCGATCCCCGGTCAGCGCCGGAAGATCTCGCGGATGACGGCCAGGAGCGCGCGGGGAAGCTGGTCCACGCGGTTCAGGATCACGTGCCCCGTGGAGCCGAAGATCCGCGGCAGGTAGGTGCCGCCCTCCGCATCCACCGTCAGGCAGAAGGGGTGCACGCCCCGGGCGCGCGCCTCGATGATGGCCTGCCGCGAGTCCTCTACCGCGTAGCGGCCCTCGTACGCGTCGTCGTCGTAGGGCTTGCCGTCCGAGAGGATCAGCAGGAGGCGCCGCCCCGCCGGCTGTGCCACGAGGGCGGCCGTGGCGTGGCGCACCGCGGCGCCCAGCCGCGTGAATCCTTCCGGCTCCAGCGCGTCTACCCGGCAGCGGACGGCGTCGCCGTTGCGCTCCGCGAACCCCTTGATCCGGCGGATGCGCACGTTGTCGGAGGTGCGCCCGGAAAAGGCGAGGACGGCGTACGGATCGCCCAGCGCGTCCAGCGCCTCGCCGGTGAGAAGCACGGCCCGCTTTTCCACGTCCACGATGCGATCGCTCCCCACCGTTTCGGAGGTGGAGCCGCTGATGTCGACCAGCAGGAGGATGGCCACCTCGCGGCGCCGGGGAAGCACCGACGCGTACAGGCGGTCGTCGCCCCCGTGGCCGGCGCGCAGCTCGCTGAGCATGCGCACGCACGCCGCCAGGTCCAGGTCGTCGCCGCGGGTCTGGCGCGGGATGGTCACCCGCCGGGCGCGCAGCCGCTCGAACTGCTGGCGGATGCGGCGGGCAACGGCCGCGTGCGTCTCCAGCACCCCGCGCGACCACGTTCCGTCGGCCTCGCTGAACGGGTGGATGCGCACGACCGCCCCGGGGGTGCGGTACCCGCCCGCGCGGACGTCCCACTCGGGATACACGTAGTTCTCGCCCCCGGCCTGCTCCGGCGTCTCGTCCGGCTTGGTGCTGGAGTGGCCGGATGCGCTGGCGCCCTTATGTCCCTCGGCCGGCTCCGCGTCCGGCTGTCCCTCCGGCGCGTCGGGGTTCTCCGTGCCGTCTTCGGACGAAGGCGCCGGGGCGGCGTCGCTCATCGGGGCGGAGCGGGCGTTCGCGTCCGCATCCTGGGGCGCGCTGAACTGCATCGGGTCGTCGCTGGGCAGCGCGTCGGGGGCGGCGCCCTCGGCGGCCGGCAGCAGGGAGCCCCAGTGCGCCACCGGAAGAATGCCGCGGTAGCGCCCCGCCGCGCGGATCTCCGTGGCCAGCTCGCGGGCGCGCCGCAGCGAGCTGGCCGGGGTGCCGCACCCCGCCAGCGCGGGCGGGGGCGTGGCGGGCTCGGCCTCCAGCAGCTCGCGCACGAGGGCCTCCACGCGACGGTTCGCGGCGCCGCGCGGTTCGCGGGCGCGCCGGGCCCGTTCCGCCGCGCGCTCCACCGCGATGCCGGCGGCCAGGCGGGGCATCCGCTCGGTGATGGCCGCGTCCACCGCGGCGCCCTCGATCAGCAGGTACAGGTCGCGCTCCAGCGCCTCCCGGGGCGGGGGCGCGAGCCCCGCCGTGCCGCGCGCGATCCGCTCCGCCTGCTCCACTGCCATCAGCCGGTAGCGCGCCAGGGCGTCGCCGCCGCCCTGCAGGGTGGCGGGCAGGAGAATGCGCTCGCCATCGTTGGCCGCCGTCGGGGCCGTGGTCCGTCCCCACCCCCGGCCCGGGACCGCCGGCGTGATGGGAATGTGGCGGCCGTACAGGGCAGACACCACCAGCTCCAGCCTGCGCCGGACGTCCGCGAGCTGCGCCCCCTCGGCTGCGGGGGGCTGGGTGGACGCGGCGAGAAGGCGGCGGCCGCGGCGGCGGGCCAGGAACGCGCGAAGCACGTGGGTCAGAGGGTGGCGGCAACCAGGTCGGAGATGGCGGCCACCAGGTCGGGATCGTCGGTGAGGGGCGCCACGAACGCGGCCCGGCACGCCGCTTCCGCGCCGATTCCGCCCGCCATCAGCCGCGCGGTGGCCACCAGCAGGCGCGTGCTGGGAACCTCCGCCAGCCCCTGGTCGCGCAGGCGGCGCACCGCGGCGGCCAGGCGCACGAGCCGCCTCGCCACGCCCGCGTCCACGCCGCCCTCGTGCGCCACGATCTCCGCCTCGCGGTCCGCCGGGGGAAAATCGAACTCCAGGGCGACGAAGCGCTGGCGGGTGCTGGGCTTCAGGTCCTTCATGGCGTGCTGGTACCCGGGATTGTACGAGATCACCAGCTGAAACCCGGGCGCCGCCTCGATGATTTCCCCCGTCTTGTCGATGGGAAGGAGCCGCCGGTCATCGGTCAACGGATGGATCACCACCACCGTGTCCTGCCGCGCCTCCACCACCTCGTCCAGGTAGCAGATGGCGCCGGCGCGCGCCGCCGTCGTCAGCGGCCCGTCCACCCACACCGTTTCGCCGCCGCGGATCAGGAAGCGCCCCGTCAGGTCGCTGGCGGACAGGTCGTCGTGGCACGCCACCGTCACCAGCGGTCGCCCCAGGCGCCACGCCACGTGCTCCACGAAGCGCGTCTTGCCGCACCCGGTAGGCCCCTTCAGCATCACCGGAAGTCCGCGCGCGTGGCAGCGCTCGAAGAGCACCACCTCGTCGCCGCTGGGGACGTAGAAGGGCTCGGCGGCCGGGGCGGGGCGAAGGGCGCGGGCTTCTGCGGACATCGGTGGTACAGGGTGAGGGATGGATGCGCTGCGCGGCTCCAGGCGAGTGGCTATGCTACACGTCGCGCGCGGTCCGCGTCAAACGGCGGACCCAACGCACGTTTCAGAGCGTACACACCCCCACGCGCGGATCGCCAGGACGATGGATGCGCGACGAGAAGCATTCCCGCGGGACGACGATCATGCCGACTTCCCATACCGGCCGACGAGTGAAGATCTCGGGCGCCACCGCTGCCCTGGCCGCGCTCGCCGCCTGCCAGCAGCCCGGCGCGGACCCTCCCGCATCCGCATCCCGCGCGTCCGACAGCTCCGCCGCGGCGCCCTCCGACACGGTGCCGCCGTACGAGCCGGCGCTCGCCGCCGCCATCGCCGCCACCCGGCCCTACGAGGTCCCGGGTCGGCCGTGCCTCGCGAAAGTCGACTCGTGGCCCGCCATCACGCCGGACCAGCGGCCGCGGATTCGCGAGATCCAGTCTGACAGCCACTGGCTCAACCGCTACGTCCGCGAGCGATACGGCGACCGTCTGGCGTTCACCGGCCTGGATGCACGGGGAGGGCGATACCGCCACGTCGTCGCGCTGACGGGAACGGAGCCCGTCCCGCCGCTGAAGCTCGCCGGCCGCGCGGCGGACGTGCCCGTCATCATCACATACGATGCGCCGTGGAGCCTGAAGGAGGTGGAGCGGCGGCGGGTGCAGGCACACGCGACGATGATGCGGCTCGTTCCCGACGCGCAGGGCGTCGGGTTCATGGAGAGCCCGGACGGCGGGTGGGTCAACATCGATGTCTCCTCCCCCGACGGACAGCCCCGTGCGGACGTGCTGGCCCACTGCGACGCGCTCCGCCGCGCGTACCGGCTGCCCGTGCTCCTGGAGTTCAATGCGGGCAAGGTGTTTCCCACGAACGACCTCGCCCCAACGGTCGACCCCGCCCTCCCGCGACCCCAATGAACATGGAGGGGTGCACCGTGCCGCGGACGAGCGCCGCCCGAGGACCCGTCGGCGCCGTTGTCCTGCTCCTGGCTCTGGCTGCGTGCGAGCCGGCCCGGACGCATCGCGGGGAGTCGGGATCGCGCCTGGAGCGCGCGACCGCGGACACCACGCCGAAGCCGTACGCGCCGGCGCTCGCCGCCGCCATCGCCGCGACCCGGCGTCTCGAAGCGCCGGGCCGGCCCTGCCTGGCGGACGTGCGCTCGTGGCCCGCGATTACGGACGAGCAGAGGCCGCGCCTGCTGGAGATTCACGCCGCCAGCCGCGCGTTCAACCGCACCATTCGTGAGAAATACGCGGACCGGCTCGCCTTCAACGGGCTGGATCTGCACGACGGCCGGTACCGCCACGTCATCGCGCTGGCGGGAACCGACCCCATCGCCCCGCTCAAGCTCCGGGGCCGCGCGGCGGACGTGCCGGTGGTGGTCACCTACAACGCACCGTGGACGCTGCGGGAGGTGCACGAGCGGCTGCGGCAGGTGCACGCGCAAGGAACGCTGCAGCGGCTGGTTCCCGACGCGCAAGCCGGCGCCGCGTACCAGGAGAGCCCTGATGGGGGGTGGATGCTAATCACTGTCCATTCGCCCGACGGGCAGCCCCGCCCGGACGTGCTGGCCCACTGCGATGCGCTTCGCCGCGCATACCAGCTGCCGGTGCTGTTCAGCTTCACATCCACCAGGCTGTACATGGCCCCCGCCGAGGCCCGGCCGAAGACCGACGCACCTGAATGAACATCGATCGCCGCACCTTCCCGCAGGCCAGCGCCGCCCGTGCGCTCGTCCCCCGGCGCGCCACTTTGCTTGCAGTCATGCTGTTGCTTGCTTGTGGTGCGCCTGAGACAACGAATCAGAAGGGCAATGCAGTCAGGCTCGACACAGTCGCCGGCTTCAGGCTGGGAATGCTCCTGCCCGAGGCGAGATCCGTCGCGGATGTTCGGGGTGAGGGCTTGAGGTGCGAGCGTCCGGCCGAACGACTGTCGAAGCACGAGGAAATCGCCGACTCGGTGCTGCGATTCTTCTCCGCGATCGAAAACTGTTATCCTGCGGATGGCCCATACCGGTACAGCCTTCAATTCCGCAAAGGCACTCTCCACCAGGTGAGGCTGGGTATGTCGGAGGACTGGGACCTCATCCCGGTCGATACGCTGGTGAGTCGTTTTGCGCGGGTCTATGGCCCTCCCTCCGTTACGGACGAGACGGACCGGGATGAGGGAGGCAAATACTTCAACTACTACTGGGAGCGGGCCAGTTCTCCAGCGGTGCTCCAAATACGCTGCCCCGATCGCGAGCACGCGAACCAGTGCGACGTGGAGTATTATCTCAGCCGGCGCACATAGGCTTCGCAGCCGCCGGCGGAAGCCGAACCAGGCGCCGCCGGCAAAGCAGGCCGGAGCATCCCCCCAGAAACGAACCCAGTTCCGCTGCCTGACCCGATGATGAACCGACGCACTTTCCTGCAGGCCGGGGCCGCCCTCGCGCTCTTCCCCGAGCGGAGGATCTGGGCGGCGCAGCCCGGGTCCGCCACGCACGTGCTTCGCGGCGCCCTGCTGTACGACGGCACCGGCGCGCCGCCGCGCGAGGCCGACGTGGCGCTGGACGGCGCACGCATCGTGGGCGTCGGGCCGCGGCTGCAGGTGGGGCGCGTGGAAGAGACGGACCTGCGGGGGCTGGCGCTGGCCCCCGGCTTCGTCGACATCCACTCGCACACCGACCTGAACCTGCTGGTGAACCCACGCGCTGAGAGCAAGGTGCGGCAGGGAGTCACGACGGAGGTCACCGGCCAGGACGGCGGCTCCATCGGCCCGTGGACGGACGCCCACTACCAGGAGATGCGGGCGGAGTACCGGGGCCGCGGGTTGGACCTTCCCTTCCGCGACCTGGCCGGGTTCTTCGGGTGGATGGACGAGCACGGGGCGGCCGTGCACGTGGCCAGCATGGTGGGCCACGGAACCATCCGCGCCCGGGTGATGGGCCACCAGGACCGCCCCGCGACGGACGCCGAGCTCCGCCGGATGAAGGACGAGGTGGCGCGCGCGGTGGCGGCTGGTGCCTGCGGCCTTTCCAGCGGGCTGGAGTACACACCCGGCGCCTTCGGGAGCACGGCGGAACTGGTGGAGCTCGCCACGGCGCTCGCGGGCACGGGCCTGCCGTACGCGTCGCACATGCGCAACGAGGACGACCGGCTGTTCGCCGCCGTCGAAGAGGCCATCCACGTAGGGCGCGTGGCCGGGGTGCCGGTGGAGATCTCGCACCTCAAGGCGCAGGGCGGGCGCAACTGGTGGAAGGCGGGCTCCACGCTTCACGCCATCGAGCAGGCGCGCGCCGCGGGGGTGGACGCCGCGTTCGACGTGTACCCGTACGTGGCCTACAGCACGGGGCTGGCGAACCTCTTCCCGGTCATCGCGCGCGATGGCGGAACGGATGCCTTTCTCGCCCGCCTGCGCGACCCGGCCCAGCGCGGCCGGCTGGAGCGCGCCGTCCGCGACAAGATCGCGCAGCTGGGCAGCTGGAACTCGGTCCAGGTGACCTCCACCGGCTCCGACGCCCTCGCCTGGGCGCGAGGCCGCAGGCTGGGAGACCTGGCGACGGAGCGCGGCGTGGAGCCGTTCGCCCTGCTCGTGCAGCTGATCGTGGAGGACCGCAACCGGGCGGGGATGGTGGGCTTCGGGATGAGCGAGGAAAACGTGGAGCGCAGCCTGGCTCATCCGCTCTCCGCCGTCTGTTCGGACGGGGGAGCGTGGGCGCCCTACGGCCCGCTCTCCACCGGCGTTCCCCATCCGCGAACGTACGGCACCTTCCCGCGCGTGCTGGGCCGCTACGTCCGCGAGCGCAAGCTGATGCCGCTGGAAACGGCGATCCACAAGATGACGGCGCTCCCGGCCAGCCGGGTGGGGCTTCACGACCGCGGCACCGTAACCCCGGGCGCGGGGGCGGACCTGGTGGCGTTCGATCCGGACACGGTCATCGACCAGGCCACGTTTGAGCGGCCCCACCAGTACCCGCTGGGCATTCCGCACGTGTGGGTGAACGGGGTCGCTGTCATCCGCGGCGGCGAGCACACCGGCGCGCGCCCCGGCCGCAGCGCCCGTCCGACGCCGCGTCCGGGGTGACCGCGGGCGCCGATCCTGCACCGAACAAAGAAAAGAACCGTTTCACGCAGAGGACGCAGAGAAGACGGAGAGGACGCAGAGGGCCCGATGATGTTCCTCTGCGCCCTCTCTTTTCACCCCTGCGTCCTCTGCGTGAAACATCAACATTCCTTCACCCACACCGGGATCGTCTCGATGAACCGGATTGCAGTCCTGGCGCTGCTCGTGGCCGCCACGCCCGCCGCCGCGCAGGAGCCCGCCGCCTGGGGAGAAAGCCTGAGCTTCAGCACCTTCTCCATCGCCGCGGTAGACCCCGCCACGGGTGAGGTGGGCGTTGCCGTCACCACGCGCGTGCCGTGCGTGGGCAACGCCGTGCCGCACGTGCGCGCCGGGGTGGGCGCCGTCGCCACGCAGGCCACCACGCGGGTGGAGTACGGGCCGCAGCTGCTGGCCCTGCTGGAGCGCGGGGTGGCGCCGGAGGAGGCGCTTCGCCAAGCGCTCGCGGGCGACACGCTGGAGGCGCGGCGGCAGGTGGGAGTGATCGGCCGCGACGGGCGCTCGGCGCAGCACACGGGAACGGGCACCACCGCGTGGGCCGGGCACCGCGCCGGCCGCAACTTCGTCACGCAGGGCAACCTGCTCGTGGGGCCGGCGGTGCTGGATTCCGTGGCGGCCGCCTTCGAGGCCAGCGCCTCCAGCGGCCGGCACCTGGCCGACCGGCTGATCGACGCCCTCGCGGCGGGGCAGGCGGCGGGCGGCGACGCGCGGAAGGGCCGCGCGCAGTCCGCTGCCGTCGTCGTCGCCGATCCCCGGCCCGGCCGCTCGCGCCGGCCCGACGGCACCACGGCGGACATCAACGTGTGCGAGCACGCCGAGCCGGTGGCCGAGCTGCGCCGCATCTACAACACCATTTCCGAGACGCTGGGATTCCGCACCCTGCAGCAGCAGGCCGGATCCGACGTGTGGCAGCTGAAGCTGATGCTGCACGCGCTGGGGCACTACCGGGCCGCGGAGCCGGAGCTGGCCCGCGACAGCACGGCGTTCGTCTACACGCAGGAGGCGGTGGCGGCGGTGGATGCCTTCCGCCGGGCGGAGGGGCTGGCGGGCCCCGACCTGGGCTCACCGCCGGGGCTGGTGGATGGGGAGACGGTGGCGCGGTTGTGGGCGGCGCTGGAGCGCGCCGGCAAGGCCGACGCGGTGCGGCGGATGATCCACGACCTCACGGCGGTGCGCCGCTGATCCGCCCCGGCTCGTCTTCTGCATCGGCGGGCGGCATTTCGTGAACCGGAACCGAGGGGAAGAGACGTGGATTTCACCGCAACCGTGCTGCTGGCCTCCATCGACCATACGCTCGCCTCCGTGCGCGCCGCCCTGGCCGCGGCCGCCGATCCCGAGCAGTATCCCGAGGCGACGAACGAGTTGGCCGGGATGGCCGGCTCCAACATCGCCGTGCTGACGCACTCCGCACTCACCAACGAGTGGCAGGGCATACCCGAAGGCGTGTTCGAGGCCATGCGGCAGGCCCAGGTGGCGGCGCAGGACAACGATCTCGACGAGGTGGAGCGCGTTTTGGCCGGCGCCCGCGAGCAGATCGGCGGGCGCTCGGCGTGAACCCGCGCCGCGCACCCACCTGTCACGATGAGCGAGAGCCTGTCATCCTGAGGCCCAGGCGCACCGCACCGGCCCGTAGCACACCCGTCGCGGGCCGAAGGATCTAGCCGCGGACAGGTAGTAGGCCGGGCGCGGCAGCGGTCATGGAAGCAGAGGCCTCGGCTCCGCGGGGGCCCTCACCCGTCCTCGCTTATGCTCGTCCACCCTCTCCCACAAACAGCGTGGGAGAGGGGGTACACTTCGGGTCGAGGTGCGATCGCGGGCACAGAATAGAGGCCCCGGCCCTGCTGGGGCGACTAAAGTCGCGGCAACAACGGCCCAAAGTCCGCCTTCGCGGACTGCACGCGCAGTCGAGTGCGCGGGGCCAGCCCGAGCGCAATCGAATTCTCCCTTTCCCCTGCTTGCGGGGGAGAGGGCCGGGGAGAGAGGGCGGCCAGGGGCATGCGCCGAGTCACCCGAAGCGCACCGTTCCAGGCTCGCGTTCCCTGTGGGCAGCACCAGACCGGCCGAAGCGCGATTCAGGTCTCCCCCTCCCCTGCGCAGCGGGGGACGGGGGCCGGGGGGAGGGGGCTCCCAAGGGCTGCGAGGTACTCTGTCGAGCCTCGATCGAAGTGCCCCTCTCTCCCGCGCAGTTTGCGGGGGAGAGGCCGGGAGAGGGGGGCGGCCAAGGCATGCACCGGCAGTCCATCGAACCCCGATCGAAGTTCCCCCCTCTCTCGGCGCAGTTTGCCGGGGGAGGGACCGGGGGAGGGGCCCACCCGCGGATCGCACCGGGGGGCCGGGGGTGTGCCGCACAGGGTGGGGCGCCTTGCGACCGCGCGACGTCCCGAATACCGTACGGGCGAACCCAGCGCCCATGCCCGTACTCGCAATGCCCCAGCGCTCCGCCGATTCGCCTCCGATCTCCATCCGCCGCGGCACCCCGGCCGACGCCGCCGCGCTGGCCGAGTTTGCCGCGCGTACGTTCCAGGAAAGCTTCGGCGTGATGAACGACCCGGTCGAAGTCGCGGCGTACCTGCGCCACGCCTACGGCCCGGCACAGCAGGAGGCGGAGCTTCGTGATCCCGACCACGTCACGCTGCTCGCCGAACGGGACGGCGAATTGGCCGGATACGCGCAGCTCCGGCGCTTTCCCACGCCGCCCTGCGTCACGGGGCCGCACGCGGTGGAACTGCGCCGGTTCTACGTGGACGCGCCCTTCCACGGCCGGGGGCTGGCACAGCAGCTGATGGCGGAAGCCGTCTCCACGGCGCGCGGGATGGGCTTCGCCACCCTCTGGCTGGCCGTGTGGGAGCACAACCCGCGGGGAATCGCCTTCTACCGCAACAGCGGATTCACCGACGTGGGCTGGCAGCCGTTCCTGCTGGGCGCCGAGGTTCAAACGGACCGTGTGATGGCCCGGGCCATCCAGGAGTAGCGCCGAACCGTGTTCACCCTGCGCCTCGCCACACCCGCCGACCTGCCCGCCATCCGCGAACTGATCCCGCGATCGGTCGAATCGCTCAGCGCCGGCTTCTACACGCCGGAGCAGGTGACGAGCGCCATTTGCTACGTATTCGGGCCCGATACGCAGCTGATCGCCGACGGCACCTACTTCGTCGCGGAGGTGGAGGGCGACATCGTGGCCTGTGGCGGGTGGAGCTGGCGGCGGACGCTGTACGGCGGCGACCAGATGAAAGCGGCGGACGATCCACCGCTGGACCCCGCCCGCGAAGCCGCCCGCATCCGTGCCTTCTTCGTCCACCCGGCGTGGGCGCGGCGCGGCATCGCGTCCGCGATCATGAAGGCATGCGTCGACGCGGCGCGCGCGGCCGGCTTCCGGCGACTGGCCCTGATGTCCACTCTACCCGGAGCCGCTGTACCGCGCGTTCGGCTTCGCGGCTGGCGAGCGCATCACCGATACGCTCCCCGACGGCGTCGGCGTGCCCTTCGTACCGATGGAGCGGGAGATCGGATGACGGATTCCGCCAGCGATCCCGAGCTTGTTCAGCTACTCGAGCGCACAGAGGATCTGGAGTCGTTCCTGCGCTTCGTTTCCGCACTGGAGCGTGATTTCGCCACACATCGCGGGGAGTGGCAGAACTGGAAGATCCATAGGTATCTTGAAGCGGCGGTGGCGTGGGCGCGCGATTCGGGGCAGTTGCCGGAGCCTGCGTCGTGGCGCTCCTTCGCCGAATTCCTGTATGCAGGTAAAGTGTACGAGTAGTCGCACGGCGATCGGCAGGTTGAAACGATGAACCGTTCGCGGAGGTCCCTCATGCAACGTCCCGCCCTGCTCATGCTGGTGCTGCTGGCCGGCTGCGCCACGCGCCAGCCGCCACCACCCGCCCACGACGCCGGGAAGCTCGTCCGTCTCTCCATAGTACCGAGCACCACCACGAAACTCGCGATCACCTCGATCGGTGGATCGGCGTGCCAGACGAGCGACCGCATGCCCAACGCGGTCAGCGGGCCGAGCCCGTCCACGCTGGTGATCCCACGATCCGAATCGACGGGCACCCCGGTTCCCATGCCGAACGCCTGTCCCGTGACGGCGCGGACCGGGAGGAATGCGAAAGTCGTGACGTACCAGCGGGACAGCGCGAACGCGGCACCCGAGCCGCCACGTTGAGCCAGCTTCCGCACGCCGCCCGATGACGAAGCGCGCGAACGAGAGCGCCGGGATGCTGCTGTTCCGGCGCGGTCCGGACGAGCTGGAAGTCTTTCTCGCCCACCCCGGCGGCCCGTTCTGGAAGAACAAGGACGCAGGCGCCTGGACCATTCCCAAAGGCGAGGTGAACGAGGGCGAAGAGCCGCTGGCGGCGGCGCGCCGCGAGTTCCAGGAAGAAACGGGGGTCGTGCCGGCCGAGCCGTTCCTGCCGCTGGGAGCCATCCGGCAGAAGGCGGGAAAGACGGTTCACGCCTGGGCGTGGGAGGGCGACGCAGACGCGGAGGCCGTCACCAGCAACGAGATCCGCACCGAGTGGCCGCGCGGCTCGGGCCGGTGGCTGACCTTTCCCGAAGTGGACCGCTGCGCCTGGTTCACGCCGGACGCCGCGCGCGAAAAGATCAACCCCGCGCAGGCCGAGCTGATCGGCCGGCTTCAGGCACTGCTGGACGCCCCGTGAAGGAGAACGCGCGCGGCTGCTACTGCGGCGACGGCGACACCAGCTGCGGCACCTGCGAGCGATGCGGCGGGGCGGGGCACACGCGGCACTTTCCCGGCCCGGTGCCGTACACCGGCGCGTGGTGCGACCGGTGCTACCGCATCGTCGGCTGGACCCACCCCACCCGCCTGCTGACGCACATCATCATCCCCCTGCTCGCGCTGATCGTCCTCTACCAGTGCGTGGGCTGACTCAGGCGGCCAGGTGCAGCACCGGCTCGAAGTGGCAGCCGTAGCACACCAGCGGATGCGGCGATGCGATCCGCGAGCCGGGCTTGATCTCGATGGGCTTGTTGCAGCGGGGGCAAGCGCCGTGGAATGCGGTCACCCGGAACCTGGCCCGCCAGCTTCTGAACGTCATCACGGCGCCCACGAAGAAGGGCATGAGCGTCATGAACGGATCGAAGACGGTGATGAAGAACGTCGTCACGGTCGACACGAACCACGTACACGCCCACAGCATCGTCCGCGACAGCCGTGACCAGCGCGAGAAGCGCTCGAACGTCAGGTGCGCCGGCGCGTCGGGGTGGCCGGCGAGGATGATCCAGGCGTTCGGCCGCTCGACAGCGGAATTGTCCATCATCTGCATCTCCACGAGCGGGCTGTGAGCGCGAAGGCATCCATCACCTGCTCCCTGACAATACCCTCCAGCACCTCCCCACGCGCATAGGAGAAGCTCCCGAACCTCCGTCGGGATTTGCCCCACGCGCGCCGAACTGCGCTTCGGCTCCGTCCGCAGCGACAGCAGCTCGCCGCGAAGTTGCGCCGTGGCGTCTTCGGATAGCGGCGTGAAGGGGAGTCAGTCCGCTCGTTTCGCCCCAGAATCATTGCTCCTTCCGCCTGGGGAGTCGTATGATGCGCGCGACGCTGGACGAAGCACCTTCATTCAGAAACCCGCCTCATAGCTCCCTGCGATGCCTCTCTATTCCTGTCCCGTTTGCCTGAACCCCGTCAGCGGGGCCGCGCCTTACTGCCCCAGGTGCGGTCATCCCATCGCGGCGGCACGTCGGAATCAGGGCGCGAGTGTCGCCGGAATCGCGAAAGGGGTTTTCCTCGGCCTGGCGGGGTGCTTCGTGCTCCCCTACCTCATCGCGATCGTAGCCATGGTGCTACTCGGAACGTGCGAGGCCGCGGGCCTGTAGCCCCCATCGGCCTGCACGAATGAAATCGGCAGCCGCGGACAGGATCGTCCGCGGCTGCCGATTTCCATCTACTGACTGTGTTCGTGCGCCTGACGGCGGCGCGCGGACCGCGTCAGTCGTTCGGGTCCAGGATGTCGCTGATCCGGTTGATCGCGCCCTGCAGGTGCAGCGTGGTGGCGCGGTCGCCCGCGCGCGGCAGGCTGCGCGTCAGCTCCGTGCGCAGCGACACCAGCTCGCCGCGGAGCTGCGACTTGGCGTCTTCCGACAGCGGAAACACGCGCGGCGCGCCCGGGAACTGCGGCTGCGGCGTGGCGCCGGCCGGGGTCTCGGGCGGGTTCAGCTTGCGGTCGATCAGCGCCAGGTAGTCCATCTGGAGCTCGCGCCGGTACGGGTCGATCACCGGGCGCGCCGTGCCGATCTCCGACCAGATGCCGCGGCGCACGTCGCCCAGCATGTTCGCCAGCGGGTACACCAGGTCGCGCGTGCGGCCCAGGGCTTCCTGCTCCAGCAGGCGGTTCAGCCGGCCGTCGTCCAGCAGGGTGTTCAGCACGCGGAACTGCGCGGCGTTGATGCGGTTGATCATCCCCCCCGCCTCGATGCGGCTGGCGATGTCCGGCCGGATCAGGTACTGCGGGGTGCGGAAGACGTTCTCGTTGAGGAACCGCACCGCTTCCATCTGGCGCGCCGCCGGCATCGGCGCGTACACCGCGCCGGGCTGGCTCCCCGACTTGTACTGCACGGTTCCGCCGGCCACCATCGTCGCCACGTGGTTGGCCTCGGTGGACCACTGCTGCACGGTGCGGTCGTACAGCTCGCGCATGTCGGAGTTGTCCTCACCCGGGCGCGTGCTGGCGCCGGGGATGTAGCCGACGACCCGGGCGATGTTGCGGAAGCCGAGCGCCGTGGACTTCACCGGGTCCGCGTCGCCCACCGCCTCGCTCTGCGTGCCGAAGGCGCCGTACTCATTGTTGGCCGAGAAGCGGTACCAGGGCACCGTGTCCTGCATCCGCGACCACCGCTCCAGCGTGGGGCGCTCCTCGTCGCTGGTGCGCGCGCCGGGGATGGGCTTGTACCCCCACATGATGGCGTAGCGGTCGTACGGCCCCACCCGCGGAATGATGTGCTCCAGCGGAATGTTGTCTTCCGGCTGCGCCACGTAGTTGAAGCGCGAGTAGTCCATGATGCTGGGCGAGTGCCCCATCTTGGCGACCCACGTGGGGCTGCGCACGCTGTCCGCCGGGTACGTGGAGCTGCCGATCTGGTCGTGCTGCAAGCCGATGGTGTGCCCGATCTCGTGCGCCACCACGAACTGCAGAAGCTTGCCCATCAGCGAGTCCGGCATGGGAAGCATGCGGGCGCGCGGGTCGATCGCCGCTGCCTGCGTGAAGTACCACGAGCGCTGCAGGTTGAGGATGTTGTGGAACATCCGCACCGAGCCGTTCAGGATCTCGCCCGTGCGCGGGTCGTGCACGTGCGGGCCCACCGCGTTCTCGGTGGTGGACGGAAGCCAGCGGACCACCGTGTGGCGGATGTCCTCGGGCGACCAGTCGGGGTCGTTCGCCGGGACCTCGCCCGGAATGATCCCGTCCTTGAACCCCGCGGCCTCGAAGGCCTGCTGCCACTCGATGATCCCGGCGCGCACGAACGGCTTCCAACGGTCGGGCGTCGCCGGGTCCACGTAGTACACGATGGGCTTCTTGGGGTAGCAAAGGTCGCCCTCGCGCCGCTCCGAGCACTCCAGCCGGTAGCGGGTGATGTAGCGCCGCTGGGCCGAGCGGTGCTCGTCGGTGCCAAAGTCCACCTGGTTGATGGAGAAGAAGCCGACGCGCTCGTCGAAGCGGCGCGGCATCATGGGCACCTCGGGAAGGCGCACCAGGCTCCAGTGGGCCAGGATGCTCTGCGCCAGCCGCGGCGGGGCGTTCGGCCCCTGCGGCGCCGAGCCGCCCGCACCGGCGGGGGTGGGCACGCCGGTCTGGGTGGCCTCGATCTCCACGTTGTCGGGGAAGGCGACGGCGCGCTCCACGTACGACCGCGAAGCATCGATGGTCCCGCGGATGCCGGCGATCTCCGGAACGCTGGTGGTGAAGAGCCGCGTGACGTCGACCACGGCGGCCGAGTCGGCGCCGTACGCTTCCACGTTGAGCACGGCGATGATGGGCGCGTAGTTCGACGACTCCACGGCGCGGTACACCGAGAGCGAGGTGTCGGCGGTGATGTCGAACTGCGGCGAGCGGAGGATCACCCGGTTGCCGTTGCGCTCCCAGCGCATGGTGCGCTCTACGAACTGGTCGCCGCCGTAGTTGCCGAACTGCCCAGGGGGCAGGTTGGGCGGGGTGGCCGCGGCGCGGGCGTAGCGCCCCACCAGCAGCATGTCCTTGTTCAGCTCCGCCCGCGGGATTTCGAAGAAGAGCTTGTCACCCACCTGGTGCACCCCGAACATCCCGCGGCGCGAGCGCGCCTCGGAGGTGATGACCGACGAGTAGGCGCGGGGGCGCGCCGCGCGCATGCCTCCTCCTCCCCCGCCGCCCGCGTCGCCGCCGGCATCGGCGCCGTCCGGGGCGGGTGCACCGGTGCGCGCGCCGGGTGCACCACCGGGCGCGGGGGTTGGGCCGGACGCGGGCGGCCGGGGTGGGGTGCACCCCGCCACCAATGCGGCCGCCAGTACCACGGTAAGGCTGTACTTCATAGGGTTGTCGCTCCGGGAATGGATGCTCGGCGGCCGTGCGGCGGCCTGCTAAAAGCGTAGCACCCCGGAATGCGGACGGCAAGCGCCGCCGCCTCCGATCCGTGCCACGGGGGACGAATCATGCCGGGTGCGCCGGATGCGGCCGGCCTCCCTTTGTCAGAGACGGGGGGCGTCGGGCGTTGCGATCCTGGTGGGCTTTCATGGCCTGGTGCCGCGCCGCGTGACGGGCGAGGGCCGTTCATCGTCAGCTCCCGTGCGGTTTCCCGCAAGCCCGGGGCGTCCGCAAGCGTCGTTCCGTCGAGCGCTTTTCCGCGGACACGCCGGGGTGGAACGAAGAATTGCTCGGGTGTATTCTGATCCGGTCCCCGGGGGAGGGGACACGGAGGAAAAACGTATGAACGTGATGAAGACGCTGGCGCTGGACCTGGTGCTCGTCCTTGCTGTGGTGATGATGGCGGGACTGGTGCTGGACGGCGGGTATCACCTGTACCGGCACCTGCGCCGCCGCCGTCACAGCCGCGGCGGGGCCGTGGGCGTGGTGATCGATCGCGAGGGGCGCATATTGGGAACGTACCTGGACCCGTTCGCGCACCCCTGGCGGTCGGCCCGCATGCACGGCCCCGAGTCGCCGTGGAGCAAGCCCGGTCCGTGGGGCGAGCCCGCGTCTGCCTGGGAGGGGTTCGGCGAGACGGAGGAAGAGGCGTTCATGCACGCCAATCGGCTGCGCCGCAGGCAGGTCCAGCTGTTCGGCCTGCTGGAGCCCGACGAAGACGACGGGCGCCCGGACTGGATGACAGCCAAGGCGGAGTAACTTCGGTAACCAACGGAACGCGCCCCGAGCATCATGCCCGGGGCGCCCCGCTTTGAACGAAGCTTCACCTGCACGCGCACCGCACCTGCCGAAGCGCACGATGTCATCCCGATGGAGCGACTTCGGAGAGCCCTGCCCGCACACCATCGATAGCAGCGACTGAGGGATCCGCCACACAGCCCGCGACCCTGCGCCGGGACGGCAGACACATAATTGCCGGGGTGCCGTTCGCTCGTCAGCGGTTACACGCCTGAAAACAGCGGTCCGGCTCAGGCTACGGCCGGCAGCCGTTTCGCAGCGTGTGTGGCGGATCCCTCGGTCGCTGCGGTCTACGTCGCGGGGGCCGTTTCGGTGTGGCCGCTCCGTCGGGATGACAGAAGGCGCCGCGCCGGCCGAAACGCGACTTGTCATTCCGATGGAGCGACCTCGGAGAGCCCTGCCCGCACACCATCGATTGCAGCGACTGAGGGCTCCGCCACACACTTCGCTCTGGACGCCGGGGCCGCGGCTGCGCCGGTCCGCATCCGCCACGAATGAGTCGATCAGACCTGCGGCTCGGCGTCCACGGCGCCCACCTCGCCGGTCACGTCGTCGTCCGCCACGTCCTCCACCTCGTTCTCCGAGACGCCGATCACGGTGCCGTCCTCGAACTGCACCATGAACCCGTCGCGCCCATCCTCGTTGTTGTCGGCGCCCCAGTGGCCGATCACCTCGCCGGTGCGGCCGATGAACGGCTCCGACTGGTCATAATACGAGCGCACCACGCGTACCCTGTGCATCGCGGCCTCCGCGGTGAATTTCCTCAAAATCAGAATCTTGGCCGGTGCAGGAAACGCACAAGCCGCGCCCATCCCCCCTTACCCCGTTGCTCACTCCGCTCCCAACCCCCGCGCCCGCAACCAGTTACCACCGGCCCGGCCCGGGATGTGCATTGGCCGCGTCCCTTCATCGAACCCAGGGAGGAGGACGCGGGTGGCGGAGCGCAACGAAACGGGAAGGCCGCAGCCGTGGCCGGTCATCGGCCAGGAGCACAAGGGCGATTTCGAGATCTTCAGCGCCCGGGCCATCCGCGCCCGGTCGCCGGACGACGGCTCGGAGTACACCTTCCACATCGCCGACGCGCCGGACGCGGTGACGGTCATCGCCATCACCTCGAACGACGAGCTGGTGATGGTGCGGCAGTGGCGGCACCCGGTGCAGCGCGTGACGCTGGAAACGCCCAGCGGCATCATCGACGAGGGCGAGACACCGGAGGAAGCCGCCGCCCGCGAGCTGCGCGAAGAAACCGGGTACGCGGGCGACGACCCCGAGTGCATCGGCTGCGTGGTGCTCAACCCGTCGTGGCAAACCACTCGCGTGTACGCCACGGTGGTCCGCAACGCGCGCCGCGCCGGCGAGCGAGACCTGGACGAGGGCGAGGACACGCGCGTGTGCCTGCTGAAGCTCGGCGAGGTGAGGCGGCGCGTGCTGGAAGGCGAGATCGACACTTCCAGCGTGGTCGCCGCCCTGGCCCTGTGGGACTGGCGCACGGGCGCGACGGGAGCGGGGGCGGGCGGTGAGAACCGCGGGGCGGAAAACAGATGAGTGCTTGCGGAGAAGCCGCGCGCCGCTTACTTCTCCACCCGGGTCCGAGCGCGCGAAAGATCAGATGTTTGTGTTCATCTCTCACCTTACCGTACCCGAAGCCGACCGCGGAGAGCTGGAGCGCCACTTTCGCCAGCGCTCCGGCCTGGTGGACGGCTTTCCCGGATTTCTGTACCTGCAGCTGCTGCGGCCGCAGGCCGGCGAGGCCACGCACACCTTTCTCACCGCGTGGGAAAGCCGCGAGGCCTTTCGTGAATACATGCGAAGCCGCGAGCACGCCGTGTCGCACGCGCGGGAGCCGGGAGAGATCATGGGCCGCACCGAGGTGCGGCACGAGGCGTTCGAGGTGCTGATGGATTCGCGCGCGCAGCCGGAGTGGCTGGCATGACGCCGGGCGAGCGCGCGGCCACCGTCATGCTGGACCGCCTGGGCGAGATCGCCCGGGCGGTGACCGAGGCCATGTACCGTGAGAATCCGGGGCTGCTGGCCCGCTACGGCGAGCGCGGGCGCGCCAAGTGCCTTCAGGACATGCGGTACAACCTGGAGCACCTGGCCCCCGCCGTGGAGCTGGACGATCCGCCCTGCTTCGCGCGGTACATCGCCTGGTGCGACGAGCTGCTGCGCTCCCGCGGCGTGCCCACCCGCGACCTGGCGCGCTCGCTGGAATTGATGGATGACGAGCTGCGCGCCCGGCTGGCGCCGGACGAGGCCGAGGCCGCCACCGTGAGTCTCCGCGCGGGGCTCGCGATGCTGCGCCCCCGGGCGGCGGCGTGACGCTGGACGAGGCGCGCGAGCGCTACCTGGCCGCCGTGCTCGAGGGAAGCCGCAGGACGGCCTTCGGGGTGGTGGACGAGGCGTTCCGCGACGGAATCGGGCTGCGCGAGCTGTACCTGGGGGTGTTCCAGCCGGCCATGCGCGACATCGGCCGGCTGTGGCAGGAAAACCGCATCACCGTGGCCGACGAGCACCTGGCCACGGCCATCACCCAGGCCGCCATGGCGCGGCTGTACGACGAGCTGTTCCGCGGCGGGGGAGCGGCCGGGCCGCTGCTGATCGCCGCCTGCGCCGACACCGAGCGGCACGAGCTGGGGCTGCGGATGATCTGCGACGTGCTGGAGATGGAGGGCTGGGACACGGTGTTCCTGGGCGCCACCGTGCCCATCGAAGACCTGGTGGCGATGGTGCGCGAGCGGCGGCCGCACGTGGTGGCGCTCTCGGCGAGCATCTCGCCGCACCTGCCGCGGGTGCGCGCGACGATCGACGCCATCCGCGAGGCCATGCCCGGCGCCGCCCCGCTGATCGCCGTCGGCGGGCGCGCCTTCGCCGACGATCCCGGGCTGGCGGAACGCCTGGGTGCCGACCTCACCGCGGCGGACGCGGTGCAGGCGGCCCGGCTGCTGAAGGAGAGAGTATCGGTATGACCTCGGCCACCACTTCGGGCCTTCCCCCCGTGCTGCGCGCCTTTCCGGGCGCGGTGCTGGCGCTCGACCGTGCCGGGATGGTCCTGGAATCCAACGGCTACCTGGAACGCGCCCTGGAGCGCGGCGTGGGCGGGCAGCCCTTCGCCACGGTGCTCGACCCGGCGTCGCGCCGAAAGCTGGACGCCATCCTCGCCCGCGAGCCGCGCGCCGGCCAGGACCCCGCCGCGGTGCCGGCGTGGGAGCTGATGCTGGCGGGGCGCGACGCCCTGGAGCCCCGCTCCTTCTACCCCGTGTGGGACGAGGGCGGCGACCGGGTGTGGCTGGTGGAGTGCCCCCGCGACCCGCGCTTCGACGCGCTGTACGAGGAGCTGGCCGCCGTCAATTCCGAGCAGGCCAACACGCAGCGCCAGCTGGCCAAGGAAAAGGCCCGCCTGGCGCGCGCCCTGGCCGAGCTGGAGCGCGAGCTGACGGAGAACGAGCGGCTGTCGCGCGCCCTGCAGGGGCAGAACGAGGAGATGGAGGCGCAGAACGAGGAGCTCCTGGCCATGACCGAGGAGCTTCACGCCGGGCAGGACCAGCTGCTGGCCACCAATCAGCAGCTGGAGCGCCGCACCCGCGAGCTGCAGATTGCCCTGAACGCGCGCAACCGGTTCTACTCGGCCATGAACCACGAGCTGCGCACGCCCATCAACGCGGTGATGGGCTACAACGACCTGCTGCTGGCCGAGGTGTACGGATCGCTCAGCGAACAGCAGGAGCTGGCGGTGGAGCGCTCGCAGCGCGCGGCCCGGCACCTGCGGGAGCTGGTGGACGACGTGCTGGACCTGTCGCGCCTGGAGCTGGGCAAGGCCGAGCTGGCCACGCAGGACGTGGACGCCGCCGCCCTGGTCGACGACATGCTCGAGACGCTGCGCCCCGTCGCCGCGCAGGCCGGGGCCGAGATGCGCCGGGTGGATGGCGAGCCGGTGCGCGTGGTCACCGATCCGCGCCGGCTGCGGCAGATCGTGCTGAACCTGCTTTCCAACGCACTGAAGTACGGCCAGGGCGCGCCGGTGTGGGCGCGGGTGGCGCGCGGCGCCGACGGCGGGCTGGTGCTGGAGGTGACCGACGGCGGGCCGGGGATTGCGCAGGAAGACCTCGGCCGCATCTTCGAAGAGTTCGTGCAGCTGGCGCGCGAAGACAACACCGAGGCGGCGGGCCGCGACGGCACCGGGCTGGGGCTTTCCATCGCCCGGCGCATGGCCCACGCGCTGGGCGGCACCCTGGAAGCGGCGTCGACGGTGGGCGTAGGCAGCACCTTCCGGCTGACCTTGCCCCCGGCGGCCGGCCGCCCGAACGACCATCCACGACCCTAAGAGTACGGCCACATGGCGGAGCAGCAACCCGAACCCAGGCAGGGCGAGCGCGCAGGCGACCGCCGCGGCCTCGAACGACGCAGGTCCGACCGCCGCACCCCCGTTCCCCCCTGGCGTCGCTCCTGGGCGCTGGTGGGGTACGGCGTGGTGGGCGCGCTGCTGCTGATGATGATGTTCAACTCCCTGGGCGATGGGGAGCCGGAGGGCCCGCCCGACGAGAAGCTGGTGTCGCGCAACGCGCCGCCCGAGACCACGGTCCGCGAAACCGAGGCCCCGGTCACCGCGCCCGAGGACGCCTACGGGGCCGCCGGCTTCGCGCGCCTGGTGGTGCAGGGCGATTCCGCCATCGGGCGCATCGTCCGCGCGGAGCTGTTCTGCGAGGCCCCGGGAAACTACACCGTCGTCTCGGCCGACACCGTCAGCCGCCTGGTGGCCAGCCTCATCCAGGAAGGCCGCGTACCCGCCGCGGAGTGCAAGTGGGGACCCTCGGGCGAGGCGCAGCGCGAAGACTTCCTGCTGCTCGTGCCTCCCGCTCTGGCCGCGGAGTTCGCGGCCACCCCCATGGTTACCGATGCGTTCGTGGAGCGCCACCGCGTGGTCGCCGAGTTGGAGTGGGTGGGCCGCTCCAAGGCCCTTGCCCTGCGCACGGCCGGCGTGTTCCGCGGCCTGGCCGACCGGTGATCCATCTTCCCATCGCCCCGTCCGGAACCCGCATGAACTCTCGTATCGGTGTGGCCGCCGCCCTGCTGGCGGCCTCGTCCGCCGCGCTTCCCGCCGCCGCGCAGGAGGCGCCGGACCCGCTGCTGCAGCGGGCTTTGCGCATCCACCGAACCGCACCGCTGGTGGACGGGCACAACGACCTGCCCTGGGAAATCCGCGAAAAGGCGCAGGGCGACCTGACGCACATGAACTTCCAGGGCGCGCTCCCGCAGCAGCACACCGACGTGCCGCGGCTGCGGGCGGGGGGTGTGGGCGGCGTGTTCTGGGCGGCGTACGTCCCGGTGGAGCGCATCGGACACGGGGCGGCGGCGTTCGCGCTGGAGCAGATCGGGCTGATCAAGCGGATGACCGACCATTCGCCCGACCTGGTGCTGGCGCGCACGGCCCAGGACGTGGAGCGCATCCATGACGACGGCAAGGTGGCGTCGCTGATCGGCATCGAGGGCGGGCACGCCATCGAGAACTCGCTCGACGTGCTGCGCCAGTTCCACGAGTTGGGCGTGCGCTACATGACACTCACGCACTCCAGCACCATCGACTGGGCCGACGCCGCCACCGACGCGGAGCGCCACGGCGGGCTCACCGCCTTCGGCGAAGAGGTGGTGCGCGAGATGAACCGGCTGGGGATGCTGGTGGACCTGTCGCACGTGTCGCCGGGGACGATGGCCGACGCCATCCGCGTTTCGGAGGCGCCGGTGATCTTTTCGCACTCCTCCGCCCGTGCCCTGGCCGACCATCCGCGCAACGTGCCCGACGAGGTGCTGCGGATGATGCCGGCGAACGGCGGGGTGGTGATGATCAACTTCTACTCGGGCTTCGTGGAGCCCTCGGCGGCGGCGCAGATGCGCAACATGTTCGACGTGCAGCGCCGTTTCCGCGAGCAGCACCCGAACGACGCCGAGGCGGCGCGCCGGGCCTACAACGAGTGGCGGGCGGCCAACCCGGTGCCGCGCGGCACCGTGGCCACCCTGGCCGACCACATCGACCACGTGGTGAAGGTCGCCGGCATCGACCACGTGGGGCTGGGCTCCGACTACGACGGCGTGACCTCGCTGCCGGTGGGGATGGAGGACGTCTCGCGCTTCCCCTACCTCACGGCCGAGCTGCTGCGCCGCGGCTACAGCGACGACGACGTGCGCAAGGTGCTGGGCGGAAACGTGCTGCGCGCCATGCGCCGCGCGGAAGTCGTTGCCGAGCGCATCCAGCGCGAGCGCGGCCCGTCGCAAGCGGTGATCGACGTGATGGACCGCCGGCCGGTGCAGCGGGGCAGGGAATAGGCAGCTCGCGGCGGCTGAAAGGTCCGCGACGCACTACACCGAAAGCACCGGAGCAGACAGGCTGCCCCGGTGCTTTTTGTCTTGCAGGCCTGTGTCTCGTCCGGGCCGGATCACCACTCCCATTCCCGATCGTCCCACTCCGGCGAGTCCGCGAACTCCCGATCGAGAAGCGCGTCGTCCCCAGCCTCGGCCATCGCTTGAAAGGCGGCGTCCCAGCCGGCACGGGGGCGGTTCGCTGCCCGGATGATGATCTGGTGGGGCCGGGCCTCCAACTCTACTTCGCCTCGAAGTCCGCTCTCTTCGAGGAGTGGTTTGGGGATGCGGATTCCATGCGAGTTGCCGATGCGAACGATGCGGGCTTTCATCCATGCCTCCCCTGGTGTGATCGCAATGTAAGCACGAGAGAGGCGTGGCCGAAGCCCCGAGGTGAAGGAAACGGGAAGGGGCGGGCGCCACGCGGCGCCCGCCCCTTCTTCCATCCGAAAAGCCGAGATCAGTCGCGGCTCTGCAGCTTCATGAGCAGGCGAAGGATCTCCAGGTACAGCCACACCAGTGTCACCATCAGGCCGAACGCGGCGTACCACTCCATGTAGCGCGGCGCGCCGTGCTCGGCGCCCTGCTCGATGAAGTCGAAGTCCAGCACCAGGTTGAGCGCGGCGATCACGATCACGAACACGCTGAACACGATGCCCATGGTCCCGGCCGAGTGGATCATCGGCATCTGGCCGCCGAACATCCTCATCACGAAGCTCGCCAGGTACACCAGCGCGATGCCGCCCGTGGCCGCCACGACGCCCAGCTTGAAGTTCTCGGTGGCGCGGATCAGCCCCGAGCGATAGGCCAGCAGCAGCGCGAACAGCGTTCCGAAGGTGAGCGCCACCGCGGGGATCACCACACCGGGGAACTTCGTCTCGGCGAGGGCGGAGACGCCGCCCAGGAACAGGCCCTCCATCACCGCGTAGAGCGGCGCGGTCACCGGCGACCACTGCTTCTTGAAGATGGTCACCAGCGCCAGCACGAACCCGCCGACCATGCCGCCCACCATCAGCGGCATGATGGACGCCGGGTCCCACGCCGTCATCGCCTTGTTCCAGATCCACGCCGCGGGCGCCATCAGCAGCAGGAGCATCAGCCCCACCTTGTTGACGGTGCCCTCGATGGTCATGCCCCCGGTGCCGTCCCACTGGCCCGCGAAGGTCTTGTCGTTCAGGGTAGGATTGGAGGTTCGCATCTGCTCGCGGTTCCGAAGGTGAAGGTTGGGTCTGGCGTATGATACGCCATTGAGGGCCGCCGGTTTCGTTTGACTACCGGCGCCATGTGAGCTCGATGGTGCTTACCGGGTGTCCGCCCGGCTCTTCGCGGTACTCGCGGGTGCGGGTGAGCACCCGGAACTCCGCGCCGAACCGGCCACTCGCCACGCCGACGCCCCAGCCCCGGCTGCCGACCAGGAGCTCGCGGTGCACGCGCGCGGGCTGGCTTCCAAAGGTGTTGCCGTCCAGGAACAGGTTGCGCAGCACCGCCTGTCCCGACGCCGTGGCGCTCAGGTACACCGAGGTGCCCTGGGGGGCGCGCGCGGCCCACGGGTGGCGCAGGTCGTATCCCACGCGGGCGCGGACGCCGGCATGCGCGCCCGTGTGCACGTTGCCCAGCGTGGCCCCGGCATCGGCCACCACGTCGGCGATGCGGCCGTCCCCCGCCCGAAGCTCCGCCCGCTGCTCGGCGCCGTACCGCAGCACCACGCCCGGCTCGAAGCCCAGCTGGTGCCTCCAGCCGACGACGTCCCGGAAGCCGGTGACCTCGTGGAAGCTTTCCATCACCGTCCGCCCCAGCGAGGGTTCCCCGGTAATGCCTACTTCGATGCCGTACGTGTGCCGCACGGGCCCTTCCACCACCCGGCCTGTCGCCGCCGCGTAGAGCCATCCCGCGTAGGGCCGCTCTCCCTGGATGGCTACGTACGAGTCGTTGCGCGGCATGTACATCCGCTGCCCGAACTCCAACGTGGTCGACACGCACCCCGCCTCGGGATCCGCCTGCACCGCGTCGCTCCCCTCGCGCGTGCAGGGCGCCAGGTTCTTCGCGAGCCCCGCCCACCCCGGCGCTCCCTCCAGCTCCGCCGCCAGGCGCAGGCCGTTGGAGTACTCGTAGTCCGGCCGCACGGCGAACGGAATCCAGAAGTTGTACGCGTCGTTGTCCGACGTCAGCTCCAACGAGCGAACCTGCGCGGCCAGCGGCGCGGCAATGCACGTGGACGTTGCAGCCAGGCCCAGGACCAGGCGAAAGAGGACGGAAAGGCGCATGCAAGACGGGAACGGCGGGGTGGCGTTGCAGCGGCAAATCTAATCGGCGACGGGCGGGTGCGACATCCCGGCATACTGGTCGGCGAGCGCCATGAACGCGAGCGTCAAACGTGATCTTCGGGTCATGCGCAGGTGGACGGTCTGGAAATGTGCGCGGTTCTTGCGCTCACCCGCCCGCGGGGCGCCCTTACCGACTCACGCGGAGGCTGCGATGCCGCAAGGCTGGAGTAAGCACGACAACAAGATGTACGAAACGATCAGGGAAAGCTCCATGGACCGCGGGATGGATCCCGCCCAGGCCAAGGAGATCGCCGCGCGCACGGTGAACAAGCACCGGCGGCAGGAGGGCCGCACGCCCAACAAGCGCACCATGGGCACCGGCAACCCGCGCAAGCCGCTGGAGGAGCACACCCGCGACGAGCTGTACAACCTGGCGAAGGAGCACAAGATCGAGGGCCGCAGCAAGATGCAGAAGGACGAGCTGATCGCCGCGCTCAACGACGTGTAGCGCCGGTCCCGACTCCATCACGACGCGGGGACGCGGGGCGCGGAGGAACCTCTCCACGCCTCCGCGTCCCCGCGTCGCTTCTATCCGCGCCTCACGCCGCCAGCGCCGGGATGGACGTCATCCCCAGCAGTGCGCGGCGCACGTAGACCGGGACCATGGCGCGGCGCCAGTCGGGGTCTACGATGATGTTCTCCAGCGGGTGGCACTGCTTGAAGGCCTGCTGGGCCACCGCATCGGCCACGTCGCCCAGGCGGTGCCCCGCGGCCAGCTTGTCGAGCCCTGACACCACGCGCGGCCGCGATCCCAGCGCGGAGACGACGACGGAGAGCGTGCGCACCCGGTCGTCCCCATCCAGGTCTGCCACCGTGGCGATGGAAAGCAGGGGAAAGTCGATGGAGTTGCGCTGGCGCACCTTCTGGTAGCCCATCCGCACCCCCGGGCCGGGAAGGGGAACGCGGACGCGGGCGACCAGCTCGTCGGGCCGGCGCACCGTGTTCCACTTGCCGTCGGCGATGAAGAACGCGTCCACGGGCAGCGTCCGCTCGCCGTCCGCCGAGACCAGGTCCACCACGGCACCGAGGGCGATCAGCACGGGCGCGGTGTCCGACGAGTGGGCGGCCACGCACTTCTTGCCCGTGCGGGTGACGTGGCAGACGTCGCCGTCCTTCTTCAGGCAAAAGCCCAGCGCGTTGCGCCAGAAGAACGACTGGTTGTAGTAGGTGCAGCGCGTGTCCAGGCACAGGTTGCCGCCCAGCGTGCCCTGGTTGCGGATCTGCGGGCCGGCCACCTTGCCCGCCGCCTCGGCCAGGGCGGGGAGCGCCTCGCGCACCAGCGGATGGCGCGACACCTCGGTCAGCGTCGCCGCGGCGCCCATCACCACCTGCGCCGCCCCGGCCGACCCCGCCTCCACCGCGCGTCCCTCCGCGTCCGCCAGGCCGATGCCGTGAAGCTCGCCGATGCCCTTGAGCGCCACCAGGTGGCGCGGGGTGAACAGGCGGTGCTTCATGTTGGGCATCAGGTCGGTGCCGCCCGCGATGGGCATGGCGTCCGGATGCTCGCGCAGGAACGCGGCGGCCTCCGCGAGCGTGCTCGGGCGGTGGTACGTGTATTCGTGAAGGCGCAGCATCGGCGGTTCGGCGGTCGACGATCTCTCGAACGAGCGTTCAAGATACGGGGCGGGGACCCGAGATTCCAGATGGAGTGCGGCAGCGGTCACCGATGCGTGGGCCTCGGCCGCCGTGGGGCCCTCACCCGGCCGCGCTGACACGCGTGCCACCCTCTCCCACAAACAGCGTGGGAGAGGGGGTACACACCAGAACTCGGCGTGGTGCATCCGGTGCCGACGTCGCGCCGGGGCCTGTCATCCTGAGGCCCAGGCGCACCGTACTGGCCCGCAGCACATCCTATGCGGGCCGAAGGATCTAACCGCGGACACGTACCAACCCGGGCGCGGCAGCGGTCACCGATGCGTGGGCCTCGGCCGTGCTGGGGCGAATGAATTCGCGGCAACAAGGGCCCAAAGTCCGCCTTCGCGGACTCCACGCAAGGCCGAGTGCGCGAGGCCGGCCGAAGCGCGGTTCAGGTCTCCCCCTCCCCTGCGCAGCGGGGGACGGGGGCCGGGAGGAGGGGGCTTCCAGAGGCATGCGGCAACAGCCATTCGAGCCGCGAGCGAAGTGCTCCTCTCTCCCGCGCAGTTTGCGGGGAGAGGCCGGGAGAGGGGGCTCCCAAGGCATGCGCCGGCGTCAGTCGAGCCGCGATCGAAGTTCTCCCCTCTCCCGGCGCAGTTTGCCGGGGGAGGGGCGGGGGAGGGGCCTGCCGCGGGATGCACCGCCGTGAGTCGAACCCCGAACGAATTCTCCCCTCTCCGCACGGGGTTTGTGCGGGGAGGGGCCGGGGGAGGGGCATCCGAGGCCCAGGGCCTCGTGACCGCTGCCGCGCCCGGGCTTTTACGTGTCCGCGGCAAGATCCTTCGGCCCGCCTGGGGTGTGCTACGGGCGGGTGACGCTCGCCTGGGCCTCAGGATGACAGGCTTTGGCGCTCCTCCCGATGACAGGCTTGGGCGCTCCTCCCGATGACAGGCTTTAATGCTGGTTCTCGACGGAGTGCCTACGCGGGGAGCCGGACCACGAACTCGGCTCCCTCGCCGAACGTCCCGCTCACCGTGATGTCTCCCCCCAGCTTGCGCGCCAGCTGCCGCGCGATCGTCAGCCCCAGCCCAGTACCACGGGTGGCGGAATCGGTACGCGCCTCGCCACCCACCTGCTCGAACGGGCCGAAGATCCGCTCCCGGTCCTCCGGGTCGATCCCCGGGCCCGTGTCGCGGATGGAAATCTCCAGCCAGCGCCCCTCGCCCGCCATCCGCGCTCGCAGGCTCACGACGCCGCGCGTCGTGAACTTGATGGCGTTCGAAAGCAGCGCCGTCACGATCTGGCGCAGCCGCTCCGGGTCCGTGTCGATCGGCGGCAGGCCGCCGGGAACGTCCACCTGCAGGTCCAGCCGCTTGGCCTCGGCCTGCTGGCGAAGGTGGGGAAGCACCGAGTCCAGGAACGGGGCCAGGCTCACCGTGGCCGCGAACACGGGGAGCTTGTCGATCTCCACCGTGGTCAGCAGCAGCACGTCGTCCACCAGCCGCGACAGGTGCTCGGCGCACACCCCGGCACGCTCCGACGCACGCATGGCGCCCGCGGGAACGTTGCCGTAGGTGTTGGTGGCCAGCAGGTGCGTGTAGCCGACGATGGCGTTCAGCGGGGTGCGCAGCTCGTGGCTGACCGCGGCGAAGAAGCGGCTCTTGGCCCGGCTGGCCTCCTCGGCCTCGGCGGCCAGGCGCGCCAGCTCCACCTCCTTGGCCAGCCGGTCGGTGACGTCCTCGAACAGAATCGACACGCCACCGTCCGGAAGGGGATGCGTCCACACGTCGAAGCGGCGGCCGCGGTACAGCTTGCCCCGGGGATGGATGGCCTCCAGGTGCCGCGGCCCCCGCTCGCGCATGGTCCAGCGGATGGCGTTGACCACCGCGCGCGGCTCCTTGGGGAGCAGCGGCCACACGTCCACCCCCGCCGCGCGGCTGCGCCGGACCGAGAGCAGGGTCTCGGCGGCGCGATTGACGTACGTGATCCGCCAGTCGCGGTCCACCGCGATGAAGCCGTCGCGGATGGATTCCAGCAGCTGCTCGTACTGCGCGGCCAGCCGCTGCTCGGCCGTGGCGTCGCGAAAGTGCAGGGCCAGCCCGCCGCTTTCCAGGGGCGACGCGTGCACGGCCAGGTGCCGGGCGAACAGCTCGCGGTCCGAAAGCAGCGTCAGGTGGAGCATGGCCCCTGCACCGTCCGCCCGGGCCAGGCGCTCGCGCAGCTCCGAAGCGCCTTCGGCGGGGAGCAGGTCCCACACCTCGCGCCCGAGCGCGTCCCGGCGCGGAACGCCGAACAGGCGCTCGGCGGCGGCGTTCCAGTAGGTTACGCGGTGGTCTGCGTCCGCCATGCAGAACCCCTCGGCGAGTGCCTCGAGGGCCGCGTGGGCGGAACGCTCCAGCGATTGCGACACGGCGGTGGATGCGGCGCGCTGCGGGGCGGCACCCCCGGCGGGGGCGCACGGAAGCGGTCCCCGCGCCGCACGCCGCGTGCCCGCAATTTCGGCGAGAGATATTTTCGGCCACCCGCCGTGCTGTCCCGCGGGTGGCCGAAAGAGGGCGGGCAAGCTCTGCCGGGCTAGGGTTCCACGGTCCAGTAGAGTGGGATCTCCACAAATACGGCGACCGGCCTGTTCGTCACCCGCGCAGCGTCGAAACGCATCATCCCGGCTACGCGGATGGTGGCTTCGTCCAGGCGGCGGCTGGTGGAGGACGTGACGTGGACGCGGGTGGGAACCCCGTCAGCTCCGATTCGCATCCTCACGATGACCGTTCCCGAGCTGGCGTCTTCGGCTAGCAGCGAGTCGTATTCCGCCTCCATTGCACCGGTGATCGCCTTCTCGTTCTTCAGCCGGGGCGCCACCTCCACGGAGTTCACGTCGTACGTGCCGACCGCGCCCGGATCCGGAGGCGAGTTGGCCAGGCGCCATGCGGCCTCCAGCTCGGCCGCGGCGTCGGCCGGGGATGCCTGCCGCGACCGCCAGTCCAGCGGCAGCTCCAGGCGCACGTTGGCGGCCCGCCCGTTCACCTGCCCGGGCGAAAACCGCAGGCGCGACACGGCCGCAAGCGTCGGCTGCACGAACGCCGTATCGTCTCCGCTGATCATCCGCACGTCGAGCGGACTCCCGTCTGGCGCCACCACCAGCGAGACGGTGACGCTGGCACCCACGCCAGCCTGGCGCCGCGCCTGCGGATACGTCTCGTTCATCGCCTGCGCCACCTCCGACGCGTTCAGCACCACGGGCTGCACCTGCGCGTGCGCGGAGGTGAACACGGTGTCCGACGCGGGTGCCTGCGCCACGAGCGGAGCGCCGCACCACAGCGCGCCGAGAACGGCCAGAATGGAGATCGTCTTCATGGGGGTACAATGAATGTTTCGGGGGGCGCGGCCGAGCCGGTCACGCTTCGAAGCTCGCCACTCCGGGCGAGGCGGGCAACTCCGGCCCGCGCGTCAGCCGGCCGCGAGGGAGAAGCGGCCGGCCTCGTCGCGCACGCGCCCGGTGCTCCGCAGGTGATGGAGGATGGCGCGCAGCGACCCCTCCGCGGCGCGGCGCAGCCCCGGATGGAGCTCCGCCCCGTACACGCGGTCGATCAGCTCGCCCGGACGCGCGGGGCCTGCGCCCAGCGCGCGCTCCACCTGGGCGATGCGCTCCGCCCGGTGCGCACGGTAGCGGTGGATGGCGGGTAGCGGATCCCGGATCGTGGGTCCGTGGGCCGGGTGGATGGCGGACGGGTTCAGCCCCTGCACCCGGTCCAGCGACCGCAGATACTCGGTCAGGTCGCCCTCGGGCGGGGCCACCAGTGTGGTGTCGGCACCGCCCATGAACAGGTCGCCGGCGAAGAGCGCGCGGTCGCCCTCCCCCCCGTTCGCTTCGAGGAGAAAGGCGACGTGCTCCGGCGCATGTCCGGGCGTCTGCACCACGCGCAGCACGCCGGCGTCGGTTTCCACGCGATCCCGCTCGCCGATCCACCGGACGGCGCCCTCGAACAGGCGGGGACCGGCGGCGCCGCGGGCCATCATCACCGGCGCGCCGGTGCGCCGGGCCAGCTCCGGGGCCGCGTCGGCGTGGTCGGGGTGCGCGTGGGTGAGGAGGATGGCGACCGGAGGATGTCCCTCCAGCGCGGCGGCGAGGGCGTCCAGGTGCGACGGGTCGGCCGGTCCGGGATCGATGACGGCCGGCCGCTCGCGCCCCACGAGAAAGGTGCGGGTGCCGTCCAGCGTCATCGGTGACGGGTTGGGGGCCAGCAGCGTGCGGATCATCTCTTCGGCACGGGATGGAGCCGGTTATGGACGAAACGGGCGGGGATCAAGGAGATCCACGCCCGTCGCCGCCCTGCTCCTTTTTATCAGAGTCCGCCTTCGCGCGCGAACCCGGCTGGTGCACCTTGTTCAACAGGTCGCGCGAGGACTGTAGCAGGTCGCGCGACTTGCGGAGCATGCTCCGCGTGCGCTCCACCACCTCGTCGATGGTGCCGTCGGCCGGCGGCCCTGGCGGGGGCGATTCGTTGTCGCTCATTCGGTGGCGGCTTGGGTGGCGGGAAGGGGCTCGGGGGCGAGCTCCGGCCGGGGCCGGCGGTCGGGGCGGGGCGCGACGGGGTCGGCGGTCATGCACAGGGCCAGCAGCTCCGGCTCGCCCAGCGCCTCCCAGTCGGCGCTGACCGGGTGAAGGCGGCGCTTTTCGCTGCCGCACTCGAAGCACAGCCAGCCCTCGGCCATGGATTCGGGGAGGAACAGGTCCGACTTGCGGCTGGGCGTCACGCTCCAGACGTTCCACTCGCGTCCGTCGGGGTCGAGAAAGCTCCGTACCGGCATTGCCTCACCGCGTTCTGGTGCCCGGCATTCCTTGGCCGCCGGCACAACGTAGGGTCCCGCGGGCGTGGCCCGCAACGTGCTTCGCCACGAGCAACTTCCAGCCCGGCCCGGACGCACGACCTGCGATGGACATAAACATCAACTGCAAGCTTGCCGCCGTGCTGGCGGAGCGCATGCGCGGCGAGCGGAACGACCTCACCCGGCGCTGGCTGGACCGCATCGTCGCGCGCGTCGACATCGACCCCAACACCGTATTCCCCACCGACGAGCTGCTGAACCACGTTCCGCTGCTGATGGACCGCATCGCCGACTACCTGGAAAACCCGGCCGTCGACATCGTGGCCGAGTCGCCGGTGGTGGGCAAGGCCATGGAGCTGGGCGAGCTGCGCTACGCGCAGGGCTTCGACGTCCACGAGATCCTCAAGGAGTACGAGCTCCTGGGCGGCGTGCTCTTCGCGTTCCTGGTGCGGACGGTGGAAAACATCGACGACCCGTGCACGCGGGCCGAGCTGCTGGCCTGTGCCCACCGGCTGTTCCGCGCCGTGTCCATCATCCAGCAGCTCACCACCTCGCAGTACCTGCGGCTGGCGTCGGAGCGGGTGCGCGAGCGCGAAGACCGGCTGCGCGGCTTCAACCGCACCGTCACCCACGAGCTGAAGAACCGCATCGGCGCGGTGCTGGGAGCGGGGCAGCTGCTGGAAGACCCGGACATCTCGGCGGACCCGGAGCGCCGCGCGCGCTTCGCGGCCATGGTGGTGCAGAACGCCGAGGGGATGCAGGACGTGCTGCAGAACCTGCTGGAGCTGTCGAAGATGGATAGCGACGCGCGCCACCAGCGCAACGTTCCGCTGCCCCGCGTGGCGGCCGAGGTGTGCCGGCAGCTTCGCGAGATGTCGAGCGCGCGCAACGTGCGGGTGGTGATCGAGGACATGCCCGACGTAGAGGTGAACGCCGGGGCCATGGAGCTGTGCCTGACCAACTACGTGTCGAACGCCATCAAGTACTCCGACCCGTCGCGCTCCAACCGCTGGGTGCGCCTGAAGGCCGACGTGCGCCAGGGGGACGGCGGAGCCGACCTGGTGATCGCGGTGGAAGACAACGGGCTGGGGGTTCCCGAAGAGGCGCGCGAAAAGCTCTTTTCCCGCTTCTACCGCGCCCACGGCACCATCACTGGGGTAGAGGGCACCGGCCTGGGGCTCAGCATCGTGCGCGACACGGTGGAGTCGCTGGGCGGCCGCGCGTGGGCCGAGTTCGACGCGCCCGCCGGCTCCCGCTTCCTGCTGGCCGTCCCCTGCCGCCGCGCGGCGGACCGCGAGCGGCGGGGCGGGGCGGCCACGGCGCCGGACAGGTAACCGTCCGTGGGCCGCGCGCCGGCGCACCCTTTCACGCATTCGTCATTCGTTCTAACTTATTCGTCCCGGGGAACACCCCGCCGTTCCCGCCGGTAGCACAATTCAGATGTTTATCGGCAATGTTCCGCCCCGCCCGCCCGCGCGCGACACCCGCGGGCGCTGGCCCCTGAGCAGCCCTCTCCCCGCTGGCCGATGCCCACGACACCCCTGAAAGTGCCCGATAGCCTGACGCAGCCCATGGACACGGGCCGCCGCAACACGCGTGTGGAAGCGCTGAAGCGCGAGGTGGAGTCGCACGTGCGCTACACCCTGGCGCGCAACCTGGCCTCGGCCACGCCGCGCGACGTGTACATGGCGACGGCGTGGACGGTGCGCGACCGCCTGGCCGAGCGCTGGGCCGCCACCAACGCGCGCTACGAGCAGGGCGACGTCAAGCGCGTGTACTACCTGTCGCTGGAGTTCCTGATCGGGCGCACGCTGGGCAACGCGCTCATCAACCTGGGCTACTCGGGCGCCGCCGACGAGGCGCTGCAGGAGCTGGGGTACGAAATGGAGGAGCTGCAGGAGGGCGAGCCCGACGCCGGCCTGGGCAACGGCGGCCTGGGGCGCCTGGCGGCCTGCTACCTGGACAGCATGGCCACGCTGGAGCTGCCGGGGATGGGCTACGGCATCCGCTACGAGCACGGCATCTTCCGCCAGGCGGTGGACGAGCGCGGCCGCCAGGTGGAAAAGCCCGACAACTGGCTGAAGGACGGAAACCCGTGGGAGATCGCCCGCCCCGACCGCACCTACACGGTGCAGTTCTACGGGCGCGCGGAGCCGCGCCGCGACGCCGCCGGGCGCCTTCACTACCACTGGGTGGATACCAAGGACGTGCAGGCGATGGCGTTCGACACGCCGGTGCCGGGTTTCTGCAACAACACGGTGAACACCCTGCGGCTGTGGGCGGCGCGGGCCACCGAGGAGTTCGACCTGGAGGGCTTCATCCGCGGCAACTACATCGCCGCGGTCGAGGCCAAGACCCAGACCGAAACCATCTCCAAGGTGCTGTATCCGCCCGACGACACGGGCGCGGGCAAGGAGCTGCGGCTGAAGCAGCAGTTCTTCTTCGTGAGCGCCACGCTGCAGGACATCATCAAGCGGTACAAGACCGAGCGGTCGAGCTTTGCCGACTTTCCGGACAAGGTGCAGATCCAGCTGAACGACACCCACCCCGCGGTGGCCATCCCCGAGCTGATGCGCCTGCTGATGGACGACGCCGGGATGGAGTGGGACGTGGCGTTCGACATCGCGCGGCGCACCTTCGCCTACACCAACCACACGGTGCTTCCCGAGGCGCTGGAAACCTGGGGGCTGGACCTGTTCGGCCGGCTGCTGCCGCGCCACCTGGAACTGATCCGCGAGATCGACCGGCGCTTCCGCGACCGCGTGGCCGAGAAGTTTCCCGCCGACGCCGCGCGCGAGGAGCGCATGGCCATCGTCGGCAACGGGCAGGTGCGGATGGCGCACCTAGCCATCGTGGGCAGCCACACCACCAACGGGGTGGCGGCGCTCCACACCGAGATTCTCAAGGACCGCATCTTCCGCGACTTCGCCGAGCTGTGGCCCGACCGCTTCACCTCGGTGACCAACGGCATCACGCAGCGCCGGTGGATGCTCAAGGCCAACCCCGAGATGTCGGGGCTGATCACCGAGGCGCTGGGCAGCGAGAAGTGGGTGACGGACCTGGAGCGGCTGCGCGGGCTGGAGCCGTACGCCGACGACGCCTCGTTCCGCGAGCGGTGGATGACGGTCAAGGCCCGCAACCGCGCGCGGCTGGCCACGATCGTCCACGACATCACGGGCGTGGCCATCGCGCCGGGAACGATGATGGACGTGCAGGTGAAGCGCATGCACGAGTACAAGCGCCAGCTGATGAACGCGCTGCGCTGCGTGGACACCTACCTGGAGCTCCTGGATTCGCCCGAGCGCGACATTCCCGTGCGCGCGGTGCTGTTCGGGGGCAAGGCGGCGCCCACGTACTGGTCGGCCAAGCTGATCATCCAGCTGACGAACGCCATCGCGCGCCACGTGAACGCCGACCCGGTGGCGGGGCGCAAGCTGCGCGTGGCGTTCCTTCCCGATTACCGGGTGTCGCTGGCGGAGCGCATCTTCCCGGGAAGCGACCTGTCGGAGCAGATTTCCACCGCCGGCTTCGAGGCGTCGGGAACGGGGAACATGAAGTTCGCCCTGAACGGCGCGCTCACCATCGGTACGCTGGACGGCGCCAACGTGGAGATCGCCGAGAACGTGGGCCTCGACAACATCTTCATCTTCGGGATGACGGCCGACGAGGTAGAGGCGCGGCGGGTGGCGGGGTACAACCCGCGGGCGGAGTACGAGGCCAGCCCGCGGCTGCGGCGGGTGCTGGACTTCGTGGCCAGCGGCATGCTTTCGCCCGAGGACCCCGGCCTGTTCCGTCCGGTGGTGGAGCACCTGCTGACGGCGGACGAGTTCATGGTGCTGGCCGACTTCGACGCCTTTCTGGACGCGCAGGCCACGGTGGACCTGGCCTGGGCAGACCAGCACGCCTGGACGCGCAAGGCCATCCTGAACGTCGCCCGCTGCGGGTTCTTCAGCAGCGACCGCTCGGTCAAGGACTACGCCGAGCGCATCTGGAAGCTGTAGCGTTCGGCGGGAACGCTGGACGGCCCTCCTCCGCGGTGCGGGGGAGGGCCGTCTTCGTGGGGAGTACTTCGGGTGGGGCTCTCGGCGTTGCTCAGCGGTTGCGAATGGCGCCCACACCCAGCCCCACCACCCCGCCGACGACCGCTCCCACCCCGGCCATCGGCAGGATGGCGATCCCGCACATGGAGTCCGCTTCCCAGCAATTCGGGGACAGTGCGATGAGCGCGAGCCCGGCCAGCGCCCCCACGCCAACCCCGATCACCCCGTGCGCGGCGGTGGACGGCGGGCGGGCGGTGAGAGCGGTCGAGTGCGCGTACACGGGCGCCGGGGTGAGCGCCGGCGGCAGCGGCCGGAGCGCGGCGCTGGCAAGCGTGGCCGGAGCCTCGGCCGGACGGCTTTCGGCGCTGCCGGCCTGCTGGGCGTACGCGGGCGCGGCGAGCAGCGAGGCGAGGAGCACGGCAACGGCGTAGCGCACGAGGTTCATCGGAGTTCTTCCGGGAGACGGATGGTTCGGAGCGCTGGGATGCGAGCCGTGGTCGGCCGAGGCGTACCCGTTCACCGTGCGCCGGTTCCGGGTGTCCTCGCCCGTTCCGGCACGGGGCCGGGACGATCGGGGTTCGACGGGCTGCGTCGCATGCCGCGGGAGCCCCCTCTCCCCGGCCCTCTCCCCCGCTTCGCAGGGGAGAGGGAGAACTTCGTGTGCACGCCGCTGCCGGTCCGTGATGTCATCCCGATGGAGCGGCCACGCACAAGTTGCCGTGGCTCCATACTTTGCAGCGACTGAGGGATCCGCCACACACCGCGTGAAGACCACGTAGGCGGCTCGTCCCGCTGCCCGGCAGGTGGGTTACGACGCAGCGGCTTCCAGCAGGATCTCCGGATGCTTCTCGGCGACGCGCAGCAAGCGCATGGCGGGCCCGCTCGGATCGCGGCGCCCCTGCTCCCAGTTCCGCAGCGTCTTTACACTGATCCCCAAGGCATCCGCGAAACGATCCTGCGTCATGCCGAGCCGCGCCCGTATCTCACGAGGATCGGGCTCACCGAAGAAGTGAATCCGCTCGGCGGGAAGATCCAGATCGCCCCGCGAATGAGCGGCGGCTTCTTCCAGGCTGGCAACCAGCTCGTCCAACAGCTTTTCCTCCATCACTCACCTGCCTCGATTTGATGGACCAGCGCGGCCAATGCCTTCCGCATGGCGGGCGACAAGTCCTCTTCCACGTTCTTCGAATAAAGGTGCAGGAGATAGCAGCGAAACGCCGACGCGCGGACGTAGTAGATGACCCGCAATCCGCCTCGCTTACCGCGTCCTTCCACCTTCCAGCGCAGCTTCCGCACGCCGCCGGTGCCTGGGATCACCACGCCCGCGTCAGGCCGGGCAAGCAACACGGCCTGAAGTTCTCGCAGGCCGTCATCCGCCAGGTACTCCTTCCGAGCGCGTTCGAATAGACTCGACTCTACGAAGAGCATAGCAGGGATCAGCTTTCTACGCCAGAGGCGTAGCGGAAGGTCCAAGATGAACAAACGCGTGAAGGGCTGCATCGCGAACGAGCAGCCCTTCAGAAGATGTACACTCTGTGTTCTTATGGCAACGATTGCGTACACTCGGCTCACCCGCTGTTCATCTCCATTCTACCGCCCGAACCGTGATCGCTGCGGTGTCGCCGGCAGCAGGATCGCGGGTGCCAGTCCGTCGTTGGCGTATTCCTGGAGTAGTCATTCAGCTCCGTCGTTCGACGCGGGGCCAGGAATCGCTACCGTTGCCCCCGCGTCCCCACCCGGCGTACCTTCGCGGCAACCCCCATCCCGCGATGCCCATGATCCGCCTGCCGTCCGTCCTGCTCCTGCTGACTCTGGGCTGCGCCCCCGCCGCCTCCCCACCCACCGCCGCCTCCCCACCCACCGCCGCCCCGGTCCAGGCCCCCTCCGCCGCCGCAGACGGTCTGGACGCCGAGCAGCAGGCTTGGGTGGACAGCACCCTCGCGTCCCTCACCCTGCGGCAGAAGGCCGGGCAGGTGGTGTTCGGGTGGACGGGGGGCGAGTACGTGGCGGCCGACTCGCCGGAGATGGACCGGCTGCTGGAGATGGTGGAGCGCGACGGCATCGGGGGGCTGGTGATTTCGATGGGGCTGCCCCACAGCTACGCCGCCAAGCTGAACGCCCTGCAGCGCCGCGCCCCCGTGCCGCTGCTGGTGACCACCGACATGGAGAACGGGCCGGGGATGCGGCTGGCGGGCGGGTACGCGCTGCCGTCGCTGCTCCCCCTGGGCGGGGGAACGTCGTTTCCGCCCGTGATGGCGCTGGGGGCCATCGGCTCCGATTCGCTGGCGTACCAGGTGGGGCGGGTGATCGGGCGCGAGGCGCGGGCGGTGGGGGTTCACCTGACGTTCGGGCCCGTGCTGGACGTGAACTCCAACCCGCTGAACCCCATCATCAACGTCCGCTCGTTCGGCGAGAACGCGGGAGAGGTGGCGCGCCTGGCATCGGCCATGTCGCGGGGGATCCGCTCCGCCGGGCTGCTGTCGGCGGGCAAGCACTTTCCCGGTCACGGCGACACCGAGGCCGACACCCACATCGGCTTCGCCGCCATCCGCGCCGACCGCGCCCGGCTCGACTCGGTGGAGCTGGTGCCCTTCCGCGCCGCCGTGCGCGCCGGCATGGACGGGATGATGGTGGCGCACATCTCCATGACCGGCCTCGAGGGCCCGGAGGCGGCCCCGGCCTCGCTGTCGCCCGCCATCACCCGCGACCTGCTTCGCCGCGACCTGGGGTTCGGCGGGCTGGTGTTCACCGACGCCATGAACATGGGCGCGGTGATCCGGCGCTACGGCCAGCGCGAGCCCCTGCTGCTGGCGATGGAGGCTGGCGCCGACGTGCTGCTGCAGCCCATCGACCCCCGCGAGGCGGTGGACGCCGTGGTCGCCGCCGTACAGGCCGGCCGCGTCACCCCGGAGCGGCTGGACGGCTCCGTGCGCCGCATCCTCGCCGCCAAGGCCCGCGCCGGGCTTCACCGGCGGCGGACGACCGAGCTGGACAGCGTGGAAGCGGTCGTGGGGGCGCGCCCGCACGGCGAGCTGGCGCAGGCGGTGGCCGAGCGGTCCATCACCCTGGTCCGCGACGAAGCGGGACAGGTGCCCCTGGCGCCGGGTAGGCGGGTGCTGTCCATCACCTACGCGCAGCCGTCGGACATCATGGCCGGGCGCGCATTCGACCGCGAGCTGGCGGCGGGCGGGTGGACGGTGGCCAGCGCCCGCGTGGACGACCGCACGCCCGCGGACGAGTACGCCCGCCTGCGCGCGCTGGCCGACTCGGCGGACGTGGTGGTGGCGTCGGCGTACGTGATGCCGCGCGAACACAGCGGAACCGTGGGCGCGCGGGGCGGATTTCCCGCGCTGGTGCAGTCGCTGGCCACGGCGGGGCGCCCGGTGGTGGCGGTGTCGTTCGGCAGCCCCTACCTGGTGGAGGCGTTTCCCGCCGTTCCCGCGTACCTGCTGGCGTGGGGCGGCGCGGAGGTCAGCCAGCGCGCCGCCGCCCGCGCCCTGGCGGGCGAAGCGGCCATCGGCGGACGCCTCCCCGTGTCGCTTCCGCCGCGCCACCCGCTCGGCACCGGGCTGACACGCCCGGTGCGCACCGCCCCCGGCCACCCGTGACGCGCCATCGTGTGCACGCCGACCGTCGAGCAGCGCTCAGGCGTGCCATCCTCCCGATTACGATTTCGTAACTTTTGTCTTGTCAGCGAGGCCCGGGCGGCGTATCCTGTCCACCATCAACTCGGCTGGCGATCGGGCCTGGGGGCCGCCAGGCTCCCTCGCGCACGTGACGGACGCTTCGCATCCGCGCGCAACGCGGTCGCCGCCCCGCCGCATCATGCGAACGGGCGGGCCGCGGTTCCGGGCGCGCCCCACCCCCGTACCGGAGGAAGAACTCCCCCCGAATTTCGTTCTGGTCCGGTTCCCGATCCATCCACGAATAATTCACGATTTCAGGAGGACGAGATGGGCTTTCCCATCCAACGGAAGGGCTGGCTGAGGCTGGCCGCGGCCGTGGGGCTGCTGTGCGCCGCCGCGCCGTCGCTGGCCGCGCAGGGCGGCACCATCCGCGGCACCGTCGTAGAATCCGGCAACCGCCAGCCCCTGGCGGGCGCGACGGTGGCGGGCGGCGGCCGCAGCACGGTGACCAACGCCGCCGGCGAGTTCACGCTGTCGGAGGTGTCCGCGGGCCGGGTGCAGGTGCGGGCCACGCGGCTGGGCTACCAGGCCGGCGAAGCCTCGGTGTCGGTGTCCGCGGGCGAAACGGTGCGCGCCGACCTGGCGCTTGCCCCGGCCACGCTGGGGCTGGATGCCATCGTGGTGACCGGCACGCCGGGCGCCACCGCACGGCGAACGGTGGGCAACGCCATCACCCAGCTGGACGTGGAAGAGGTGACGGCCGTCACCAACGTGACCAACGTCGCCGAGATCCTGCAGGCCCGCACCCCGGGCGTGCAGATCGTTCCCAACGCCGGCACCCCGGGCGCCGCCCCCGACATCCGCATCCGCGGCGCCTCGTCGTTCCTGGGCAACCAGCCGGTGGTGTACGTGGACGGGATCCGCTACGACATCGGGTCGCTGGGCAACTTTTCGCCGGGCGGGGCGGGACTCACGCCCAACGGCAACTTCCAGACGACCTCGGGGCTGAGCTTCCTGAACCCGGAGGACATCGAGTCCATCGAGGTGATCAAGGGGCCCGCGGCGTCCACCCTGTACGGGGCCGAGGCGGCCAGCGGCGTCATCCAGATCATCACCAAGCGGGGCGGACGCGGCCAGCAGCGCCCCCAGTGGGGCTTCAAGTTCGAGGCGGGCCGCAGCGACCTGGCGCTGGACCTGCCCATCAACTACACGACCTGCGACTCGGTCAAGCAGGCCGACGCGGCGGGGTGGCCCGGGTGCGTGGGCGTGCCGCGCAACACGGTGCTCACCGACCGGCCGATGCTGCGCGACCCCGACGCGCTTCGCGACGGCAACCTGAACCGGGTGACGATGTCGGTGCGTGGCGGGGGTGACCGGTACTCGTACTACGTGGCGGGCGACCTGAACAACGAAGACGGCGTTCTCTACAACAGCTACAGCCGCTCCAACTCGGTGCGGGCCAACTTCGGGCTGAACCCCAGCTCGGAGCTGGATTTCCAGGTGAACACCAGCTACATCCAGGGCCGGCTGCGCCTGCCGGTGGGCGACGAGTCCGGCAACGGCCTGCTGCTGAGCGCGGTGCGCGGACGCCCCGGACGCGTGGCCACCAACGCCGACCCCCTGCGCAGCGGGTGGGCCGGGCTGGCTCCGTACCAGGCCAACGAATACAACAACCTCACGAACACCGACCGCCTGACGCTGGGGATCACGGCCAACTACCGCCCGTGGGAATGGTTCCGCAACCGCCTGACGGTGGGAGTGGACTTCGCCTCGAACCTCGCGCAGATCATTTCGGAGCCGGGCTCCACCGACTCGCCGTCGGGGCTCACGGCGCAGCGGGCGCCGCGCAACCACTTCTACACGCTGGACTACGCCGGCAGCGTGGTCAACGACCTCACGGACGCGGTCGAGTCCACGACGTCGTTCGGCGTGAACGTGGTCAACAAGCAGTACGAGACGCTGTTCGCCTCGGGCGTGGGCCTGGGGGCGCCCGACGTTACGCTGATCGGCTCGGCGCAGACGCGCGACGCCAGCAACGCCTTCACCCAGCAGAAGTCGCTGGGGCTGTTCGCCCAGCAGCAGTTCGGCTTCCGCAACCGCCTGTACCTGACGGGCGCGCTGCGGATGGACAACAACTCGGCGTTCGGCGCGGAGATCCACCGCCTGCTGTACCCCAAGGCCGCGCTCTCCTGGGTGCTTTCCGACGAGCCCGGGCTGGCGCCGGTGTTCGAGCGCATCCATGCCAGCAGCTTCAAGTTCCGTACGGCGTGGGGCCAGGCCGGACGCGCCCCGGACCCGTATTCCGCCACGCAGACCTTCACCATCAACACCGTGGCGCTGGGGACGGGCTCCACGGTGACCACCGGCTCGGCGCTGCGCACCTCGTCGTACGGAAACCCCGACCTGAAGCCCGAGCGCGGCTCGGAGCTGGAGATCGGCTTCGACGCGGCGTTCCTGGACGACCGGGTGGGCATCGACTTCACGCATTACAACAAGCGGATGGTCGACGTGATCGTCGCCCAGGCCATTCCCGGCTCGTCCGGCTTCGCCAGCTCGCGGTTCTACAACCTGGGCGAAACGCTGAACACCGGGATCGAGCTGGGGCTGAACGCCACGCCGGTGGACCTGCGCAACTTCCGCTGGGAAAGCCGCCTGAACCTGTCCACCAACCGCAACGAGCTGGTGAGCTTCGGCGACACGGCCAAGAAGTTCGAGAACGTCTTTTCGTCGTACGCATCCAACATCGACGCCGCGCAGCGGCACGCACCCGGGTACCCGCTCGCCGGGTTCTGGGGCCGCTTCCCGGAACTGGACGCCAATGGGAACGTGAAGTTCAACGCGGCGGGCAACGCGGTGGTGCTGGAGGCGGACCCGCGCTACATCGGCCCGGCGCTTCCCACGCGCGAGATCGGCTTCTCCAACTCGGTGACGCTGTTCCGCTACCTGCGGCTGTACGGCCTGCTGGACTACAAGGGCGGCAACTACGTGTTCAACTTCAAGGAGTTCGGGCGCTGCAACAGCAACCTGAACTGCGCCGTGGTGAACGACGCGACGGTGGGCGACACGGCCAAGCTCCTGGCCCGCACCAACCGCTCGCAATACGTGGAGCGGGCCGACTTCATCAAGCTGCGCGACCTTTCACTGACCTACACGGTTCCGGGCTCGCTGCTTTCGCGCACCCATACGGGAATGCGCGACGTGAGCGTGACCCTGGCCGGGCACAACCTGGCGCTGTGGACCGACTACAGCGGGATCGACCCGGAGGTGAACACGGCCGCCAACCGCCTGTTCGCCCGGACCGATGCCTACTCCATGCCGATGAACCGGCGCGTGTCGGTTGCCGTCAACCTCAGCTTCTGATCCGGAGCGACAGCGAATGCACACATTCAAGACGCGTCGCCGCTGGTTCCGCGCGGCCACCATGGCGGCGGCTTTCGCCGCCATGGGAGCCGCCGGCGGCTGCAGCGACTTCCTGGCGGTCGAGAACCCGGGCGCCGTCGAGACCGAGGACCTGAACGATCCGAAGTACATCGGCCTCCTGGTGAACGGGGTGATCGGCGAGTTTCAGCCTACGCTTCCCGTCGTGGCGTACTACTCGGCGGTGTTCACCGACGAGCTGCGCAACCACCACAACTTCTTCGAGGAGAAGCTGATCGACCAGCGCAACGTCACGCCCGACAACGCGACGTACGTGACGCTGGTGTACAACCCCATGCACCGCGCGCGCTTCCTGGCCGACAGCGCGGCCGCCTACCTGCGCGGCTTCCTGGCCGACTCGGCGGGCCGAGACCTGCGGCTGGCGCGCGTGCAGGCGTACGGCGGGTACTCGTACGTGCTGCTGGGCGAAACGCTGTGCGCGTCGCCCGTGAACATGGGGCCCGTGCTTTCGTCGAACGAGCTGCTGGCGCTGGCCGTAACCCGGTTCACCGACGTGCTGAGCATTACCGACGCGGCCAAGGCGCTGCCCACGGCCACCGCGGGGCAGAAGGCGACGGCCGACTCGCTGGCCAACCTCGCGCGGGTGGGGATCGCACGCGCCTACCTGCAGATGGGCAACAAGGCCAAGGCCCTCGAGTTCGCCTCGCAGGTGCCGGCGGCGTACGAGTTCCGCTCGTACTACTCCATCAACAGCACGCGCGAGAACAACCCCATCTTCGGCCGCCTGTCGCAGGTGGGAAGCATTTCGGGCGGGCTCGACTTCACCCCGTGGGAAACGGTGACCGCCGACCCGCGGGTTCCCCGCCCGGCGGCCAACGAGCCCACGCTGGATGGGATACGCGCGCACCTTCCCAACTCGCCCCTCCAGTACAGCTCGTACAACAACACGGTGGTCGGCGCCGAGTTCGTCCGCGACGGGTGGCTGCGCATGGCGTCGGGGCTGGAGGCGCAGTACATCGTGGCGGAGGCCGCGGGGCCCACCACCGCGACCATCGCCTTCATCGAGAGCCGGCGAGCGATCGATCCGACGGGCCGCGCGGCCGCGGCGACCACCACCGCCAACTTCCTGGCGAACCTGCGGGAGCAGCGGGCCCGCGACTTCTACCTGTCGGGGCACCGGCTGGGCGACATGCGGCGCTACAAGGCGCAGCACGGGGTTGACCTGTTCCCCTCCGGGCCGTACGAGAACTCGTCGAGCGGCGAGGTCTACGGGTCGCTGACCAACAACCAGACGTGCTTCCCGCTCTCGGCCGCCGAGATCTCGGGGAACCCCAACGTGCCGAAGAGCTGAGCGGGCGGTGTTTTTTCTTCGAGGAAGGCCCGGCGGGGAATCGCCGGGCCTTTCCGTTCCTACCGTGGACCTGAACGGAGAAGGCAGATGAGGTGCTTTTCGGTTCGATGCGGCGCCCTGACGGCCGCCGCCGCGCTGGGACTTTCGGCGTGCGCGGGCGGCGGTCGCCCCGCGTCCGGCCCGGCCGCCGCACCCGTCCCGGCCGCAGCCGAGGTCCAGGCCGAGGCGCTTCCCCCGGTGCCGCGCGAGTTCCGGGCGGTGTGGGTGGCGACGGTGGCCAACATCGACTGGCCGTCGCGTCCCGGCCTTTCCCCCGACTCGCAGCGGGCGGAGCTGGTGGCCATCATGGACCGTTCGGCGGCGCTCAACCTGAACGCCGTGATCCTGCAGGTGCGGCCGGCGGGCGACGCGCTGTACGCCTCGCCCCACGAGCCGTGGTCGGAGTACCTGACGGGCCAGTCGGGGCGCGATCCGGGGTACGACCCGCTGGCCTTTGCCGTGGACGAGGCGCACCGCCGCGGGATGGAGCTTCACGCCTGGTTCAATCCCTATCGCGCGCGCCACCCCTCGGCCCGGTCTGAGAACACGGAATCGCACATCACCCGGCGCCGGCCGGACCTGGTGCGCCAGTACGGCGGGAACGTGTGGATGGACCCCGGCGAGCCCGAGGTGCGCGCCCATTCGCTGCGGGTGATGCTGGACGTGGTGAGCCGGTACGACATCGACGGCGTTCACGTGGACGACTACTTCTACCCGTATCCCGAAAGGGACTCGGCCGGGCCCATCGGCTTTCCTGACGAGCCCAGCTGGCGGAAGTACGTCGCGGGCGGCGGCCGGCTGGCGCGCGACGACTGGCGCCGCGAAAACGTCAACACGCTGATCCGCGAGGTGTACCGCGGCATCAAGGACCGGAAGCCGTGGGTGAAGTTCGGGATCAGCCCGTTCGGCTTCTACCGGCCGGGATATCCGGCGGGGCAGGGAACGCCCTTCGACCAGTACGCGCAATTGTACGCCGACGCGCGGCTGTGGCTGCGGGAGGGGTGGATGGACTACTTCACCCCGCAGCTGTACTGGCCCATCTCGCGGCCGGACCTGAGCTATCCCGTGCTGCTGCGGTGGTGGGTCGAGCAGAACGTGCACAACCGGCACATGTGGCCGGGCAACTTCACCAGCCGGGTAGAAGTGCCGCCCGCGGGGTGGCGCGCCGAGGAGATCACCGACCAGGTGTGGGTGACGCGGGGGATGCCGGGCGCCACGGGCAACGTGCACTTCAGCATGAGGGTGTTCCTGCAGGACCGCGATTCCATCAACGAGCGGCTGGTGGCCGGCCCCTACCGGCACCGGGCGCTGGTTCCCGCCTCGCCCTGGCTGGGCGGCGGGGTGCTGGCCGCGCCCGGCGTGACGGTGCAGCTCACCTCGCCCGAGCGGCTGCTGTCGGTGCAGATGCAGCCGGCGGCGGGGACGGACCCGCGCTGGTGGGTGGTGCGCTGGCGGCGGGGGAGCACGTGGGGCGTGGACGTGGTGCCCGGCGCGGACCGCACCTACACCATTCCCGAGCCCGCCGCGCCCCCCACCCCAGCCGCGCCCGCAGCCCCGGCGCCGGCACCCGCGGCGGTGGACCTGGTCACCGTCTCCGCGGTGGACCGCCTGGGTGTGGAGGGGGAGGCTGCGCGCGCCGTTCCCCCGGCGGTCACGCCGTAACCCGCCGAGGGCTCGGGCCCGTCCCGGCGGTTGAAACCGCAGCTGGAAATTCACGAAGTCCGCCTTCGCGGACTGCATGCACAGTCGAGTGCTCAAGGCCAGCCGAAGCGCAATCGAATCGCCCCTCGCTCGCAAGCGGGAGAGGGGCTGCACATCGGGTTGGGGTGGTGCGTCCAGTCCCTGTGTGGTGCCGGGGCCTGTCATCCTGAGGCCCAGACGAGCGATCCTCGCCCGTATACGATCCCTCGCGGGCCGAAGGATCTAACGGCGGACACGTACGAGCTTGAGCGCGGCAGCGGGCACGGTAGCCGAGGCCTCGGCCCCCGTCCCGGCGGTTGAAACCGCAGCTGGAAAGTCACGAAGTCCGCCTTCGCGGACTGCACGTGCAGTGGTGTGCGCGAAGCCAGCCGGGGTGTTGCGTCCAGTGCCGCCGTGGCGACGGGGCCTGTGATCCTGAGGCCCAGGCGAACGATCCTCGCCCGTAAACGATCCCTCGCGGGCCGAAGGATCTAACCGCGGACGGTTCCAAGCCGAGGCGCGGCAGCGGGTACGGTAGCCGAGGCCAGCGGCCCTGCTGGGGCGACTGAAGTCGCGGCAACGACGGCCCGAAGTCCGCCTTCGCGGACTGCTCGCGCAGTGGTGTGCGCGAGGCCAACCGAAGCGCACACGAATTCTCCCCTCTCCGCATGCGCAGCATGCGGAGAGGGGCCGGGGGAGGGGCCTCCCGCGGCATGCGCCGGCCCGATTCGAAGCGCCCCGACGTCGCGGCCTCTGCACGGGTGTCCGCTGCCGCGCCCCGGCTTGGAAGCGCCCCAGGCAAGATCCTTCGGCCCGTGCAGCGCGGTGTACGGGCGGGTACGGCGCGCCTGGGCCTCAGGATGACAGGCCGTTGCGCTACCGTGACTTGGGAGCGGCTCCACTCTGGCTCCCTTCCCCCGCGCGGTTTGCGGGGGAAGGGTTGGGGATGGGGGGCGCCCGTCGCCGCACCGAACTCCGCCCCTTCCGACATCCTCCGCCGCCTCCCATCCTCTCCCCTCCATCCTCTCGCCCGCTCCGGCGGGGTGTGCTAGATTGGCAGCCCGCGATCCGCGAGCGAATCACCCGCACCCGAACGTCCCGATGGCCGAGGGCACCCTTCTGCGCACCCCGCTGCACGGCGAGCACGCCGCGCTCAACGCCAAGCTGGTCCCCTTCGCGGGGTACGAGATGCCGGTGCAGTACCCCACCGGCATCACGGCCGAGCACCACGCCGTGCGCAAGGCCGCGGGGCTGTTCGACGTGTCGCACATGGGCGAGTTCGAGGTGCGCGGCGACCGGGCGATGGAGTTCGTGCAGTACGTGACGACCAACGACGTCAGCAAGATGACGGTCGGGCAGGCGCAGTACGGCACCCTGCTGAACCACGAGGGCAAGCTGCTGGACGACCTGATCGTCTATCGCTATCCCGGCCACTACATGCTGGTGGTCAACGGCAGCAACAAGGATAAGGACTTCCACTGGATCTCGCAGTTCACGGAGCAGTTCGGCGTGGAGCTGGTGGACCGGACGGACGCGATCGCCCTGCTGGCGCTGCAGGGCCCGCGCGCGGAGGAGATCCTGCGCGGGCTGACGGACGCCGACCTTCCCGCCATCCGCTACTACCGCTTCGCCGAGGGCACGGTGGACGGCATCGAGGCGACCATCAGCCGCACGGGCTACACCGGCGAGGACGGCTTCGAGCTGTACGTGCCGGCCGCGGACGCGCCGCGGCTGTGGCGCCGCCTGCTGGAGGTGGGCGCCGATGCCGGCCTGCTCCCCGCGGGGCTGGGCTGCCGCGACTCGCTGCGGCTGGAGATGGGCTACGCCCTGTACGGCAACGACCTGGACGAGGACACCACGCCGCTGGAGGCGGGGCTGGGCTGGGTGGTCAAGCTGGACAAGGGCGACTTCGTGGGCCGCGAGGCGCTGGCCAGGCAGAAGGAGCAGGGGGTGCAGAAGCGCCTGGTGGGCTTCCGGCTGAAGGAGCGCGGCTTTCCCCGCCACGGCTACCCGGTGGCGGTGGACGGGAGCGAGGCGGGCGTGGTCACCAGCGGCACGTCGAGCCCGTCGCTGGGGCAGGGGATCGGCATGGCGTACGTGCCCACGGCCGCCGCCAAGCCCGGAACGGAGATCGGCATCGTCATCCGCAACGCGGCCGTGCCCGCGGAGGTGGTGAGGCCGCCGTTCTACACGGGCGGCTCGGTGAAGAAGGACTGATTTCCTCGTTGATTCACGACGAAGCGATCCGGATTCGAGAGTGGCGGAAGCGGTCCTGATTACCACGGACGACCTGGAGCCGGCGGTACGGCTGCGGGCGGCCTTCGAGGGGCAGAACCTGCGGGTGGAGCTGCTGGCCCCCGGAGAGGCGCTGGACGATGCCCTGGCGGAGCCCATCCTGGTGGTGATCACCGGCGGCCTGCGCGAGCGCCGCGCCCGCGCGCTCATCCAGGCGGCCCGGGAGCGCGGCCGCACGCCCATCATCGGCCTGACGGAGCCCACGGAGCCGTCCGGCCGCGACATCTGCCGCCAGCTGGGCATCCACGAGTGCTTCCCCAAGCCCGTCGACGCCGACGAGGTGGCGCTGGTGGGGCGGCGGCTGGTGCAGCGCCAGGAGCTGCGCGAAATCACCGGCATCGTCGGCGAAACCGCGGCGATGGAGGAGGTGCTGGAGCGCATCGTCCAGATCGCCCCGGTCAACTCCACCGTGCTCGTCCTGGGCGAAAGCGGCACCGGCAAGGAGCTGGTGGCGCGCGGCATCCACGCCCTCTCGCCGCGGCGGCACCGGCCGTTCATCGCCGTCAACGTGGCCGCGCTCCCCGAAAACCTGCTGGAAAGCGAGCTCTTCGGCCACGAGAAGGGCTCGTTCACCGGCGCGACCGACCGGCGCAAGGGCTTCTTCGAGCTGGCGAACGGCGGGTCCATCTTCCTGGACGAGATCGGCGAGATGCCGCTCTCCACGCAGACCAAGCTGCTGCGCGTCCTGGAAGAGCGCGAGTTCCGGCGCGTGGGCGGCGAAGAATCCATTCGCGTGGACGTGCGCGTGATCGCCGCCACCAACCGCGAAATGCGCCAGGAGGTGGAGGTCGGCGAGTTCCGCCGCGACCTGTACCACCGCCTGAACGTCCTGCGCATCGACCTTCCGCCGCTACGCGCCCGCCGCGACGACGTGCCGCGGCTGATCGAGGGCTTCATCCGCCAGTTCAGCGCCGAGCACGAGCGGCCGTTCCTGGGCATCGACCCGGAAGCGCTCGAGATCCTGGTGAACTACGACTGGCCGGGGAACGTCCGCGAGCTGAAGAACCTGATCGAGAGCATGGTGGTGCTGGCGCCCGGCCGCGTCATCCGCCCCGAGGACATTCCCCCCGAGGTGCGCCACGGCCGGCGCGAGACGCTGCTCCCCGTGGCGCTCGCGCGGCAGAACGGGCCGCGCGACGACGGCGGGCGGTCCTCGGGGGCGCCGCCGCCGGAGCTGGAGTTCATCCTGCGCGCGCTGTACGACCTGCGGGTGGACATGGAAGACCTGCGGCGCGAGTTCGAAGTCTATCGTGCCCGCCAGCGCGACCCGATGGCCATTCCCGCCGCGCCCAACGCGTACGGGGCGTATCAACCGATCGCGCTCGGCCCGCCGCCGATGGTGGACCTGGCCCCGGAGCCGGAGCCTGTGCGCGAGGAGGGGACGGTGGTGTTCCGCCCCGGCAAGACGATGAGCGACCTGGAGCACGAGGCCATCAACGCCGCGCTCCTCCACAGCCGCGGCAACCGCCGCAAGGCCGCGGAGATGCTGGGCATCGGCGAGCGGACGCTGTACCGCAAGCTCAAGGAATACGGCATCGAGACCTGAGGGTCGATGCAGTGGGATTCATGGCGACCGCCGGGCCTGGGCTCGGCGGTTCGCTTTTTGTGTGGAGCGCCGCGGACGCGTACCTGCGGGTGAGACGACACCGATCACGAGCCGGATGACGAAGACAGACGGAACGCTGGACCTGTTCGCCATCACCGCGCCGGGGCTGGAGCCGCTGGCCGCGGCAGAGCTGCGGGCGATGGGGATCGACGGGGTGGTGGAGCCGGGCGGCGTGTCGTGGTCCGGACCGCCCGGGCAGATGTACGAGGCCAACCTCCGGCTGCGGACGGCGAGCCGGGTGGTCGTCCGTGCCGCCAGCTTTCGCGCACGCACCTTCTTCGAGCTGGAGCGGCACGCGCGCAAGGTCCCGTGGGACCGTTGGGTGAACCGCGGCGGGGCCGTGCGCCTGCGGGTGACGACCAAGAAGAGCAAGCTGTACCACGAGGGCGCCATCGCCGAGCGCCTGCTGGACGCCATCACCCGCGCGGTCGGTCCCGTGGCGGCCGGCGCGCTGGGCAAGGACGAGGACGAGGCGGATCAGCTCGAGGCGGCCGATGCGCAGCTGTTCATCGTCCGCTTCGTGCGCGACGAATGCGTGATCAGCGCCGATTCGTCCGGTGCGCTGCTGCACTTTCGTGGATACCGGCAGGCGCTCGCCAAGGCGCCGCTTCGCGAGACGCTGGCCGCGGCGATGCTGCTGGGGAGCCGCTGGAACCCCCGCGCGCCGCTGCTCGATCCCATGTGCGGATCGGGGACGATCGTCATCGAAGGCGCCCTGATGGCCCGCGGCATCGCGCCCGGCCTGGCGAACGCGGACCGGCAGCCACGCCCGTTCGCGTTCACGTCATGGCCGGATTTCGACTCCGCCGCGTGGGAATCGATCGTGGACCGTGCGCGGGGCGGGATCCGGCCGGCCGCGGGCCTCCCCATCCTGGGATCGGACCGGGACGAGGGTGCCATCCAGGCCGCGGCCGCGAACGCCGCCCGCGCGGGGGTGGGGGATGACGTGGACCTGAGCGCGCGCCCGCTGTCCGCGATCGAGCCGCCGGAGGGGCCGGGGTGGATGGTCAGCAACCCGCCCTACGGCATTCGCGTTGGCGAGCGCGATCCGCTGCGCAACCTGTACTCGGCGCTGGGCCGCACGCTGCGGGAACGGTGCCCCGGGTGGACGCTGGCGCTGCTCTCGGCCGATCGCATGCTGGAGGGGCACACGGGCGTGCCATTCGACGACGCCTTCCGCACCAGCAACGGGGGGATTCCGGTCAGGCTGGTGGTCGGGCGCGTGGAGTAGCCGGGCGATACCCCGCCGATCCCACACCCCGCAACCCCAGATAAAGCCGCCGTTGGGGAAGCGGTAAGCCTGCACGCACGCCGCACCTGCCACACGACGTCCGGAGCGCGATGTCATCCCGAAGGAGCGGCCCCGCCAAACCTGACTCGACAACGTAGACCGCAGCGACTGAGGGATCCGCCACACACTCAGGAAGCGCGCGAAACCCGCCTCTGCACGACCGCCTGGGCTGGAAATTCGGTCGCGCCACAAAGCCCTCACCACACAAGAACAAGCCAGTCCACGAAGGTGGACTTCGTGTGGCTGTTGCAGCGAATTCATTCGCCCGTGCAGGGTTGGGCGCTCCCTCGAGCCCGAACTCAGCGCGGCCGAAGGATCGGCGACCGCTGCCGCGCCCATGTTTCGAAGCTTCCTCGGTTAGATCCTTCGCCCCGCGAGGCATCGGGTGCGGGCCGGTGCCGTGCGCCTGGGGCTCAGGATGACAGAAAGGGCCGGGCCCCGATGCACGGAGCCGGCCCGATCTCAATCATCCGCCGGGAATCGCCAGGGCGGCCCAGCCTACTCGCGCGGAGGGTCGCCCGGCTGGTAGGGAAGCTGGTTCATCAGGTAGCGCACCACGCCGTCCACCTTGGACGTGCGCAGCCGGTCCGTGCGCGCGCCGACGATCGTCGTATTGCCATGGCGGTGCACCTCGACTACGACGGTGCCTTCGCCCCCGGAGTAGGTGCGCTCGTGGTGGCCGTCGCGGCTCAACGCAAGCTCACCGCGGGTGGTGAGGATCTCGTCGGTCCGCGCCCAGATGTCGCTGAGCGTCAGCACGGTGGTGCGCTCGTAGTCCGCCATCGTCCAAACCTTCGGTAAGGGGGCCGCCGCGCCCCGCCAGTCACTGTTCCAGGATCGCCGCGCGCAGCTCCGCGAAGGGCCGCGCGCCCACGATCCAGCGCGCTTCGTCGCCCGTCCCGGCCACCAGCGTGGGCGTCTGCTGCACCCCCACGCCGCGTGCCGCCTCCAGCTCCGCGTCGATGCGCGCCGCCGCGCCGCCCACGTCGAGCACTACGTGCATCTCCGTGGCGTCCAGCCCCACTCCGGCGCCCAGTTCCGCCAGCACGTCGATGCGGCTGATGTCGCGGCCTTCGCCGAAGTAGGCGGCGAACAGGGCCTCGCGCATCCGCACGCCCACGCCGTTGCGGGCCGCGAACGCCGCCGCCTCGTGCGCCTTGCGCGTCCGCACCGCCAGCGGGGGCACCGACAGCGGCAGGCCCAGCTCGTCCGCCAGGGGCCGCAGCGCATCCATCCACGCGCCGTTCATCTCCGGCAGCGGCCCGGGCGCGGGGTGCAGCTCGAACGCCATCCAGGTGGGCTGCACCTGCCCCTCGCGCTGCATGCGCCGCACCGCCGCCTCGGCAACGTACGAGAACGGGCAGGCGAAGTCCGAAAACACCACCAGCGGAACGGCCGCCATGCTCCAACCACTGCCCTGGGAACGCGCTCGGGAGGGCGCCAATCTGCCCCGCGCCCCCGCTGTCCGCAACCCCGCTCAGCACTTGGAAGTTGGGGTGAACGGCAGCGGTCCCCGATCCCTGGACCGCTCGCCTCGGCCTGCACGGGCGAATGAATTCGCTGCAACAACCACACGAAGTCTGCCTTCGCAGACTGGCTAGTTTCGTGTGGCTGAAACGATGGGGGCACGCCCCGACCACTGTCCTCCCGCCGAGTGCTGCCTCCGGCGCAATCTGTCATCCAGAGGCCCGGGCGCACTCAACCGGCCCGCAGTGCATACCATGCAGGGCCGTGGGATCTTGCCGCGGATGCCTCTTGGCTGGGGCGCGGCAGCGGCACGGAACTCTAGGCCTCCGTCCTGACCCCCGCCTGGGGGAGCGGCCCAAGCCTCCCCGGGCGAATGAATTCGCTGCAACAGCCACACGAAGTCTGCCTTCGCAGACTGGCTTGTTCTTGTGTGGTGAGGACTTTGTGGCGCGACCGTGGTTCCAGCCGGGCTCTCGTGCAGGGGCAGGTCCGGCGCGCGGCTTTCGGTGTGTCGCGGATCCCTCAGTCGCTGCAAACCATGGAGCGATGGAAAGTTACGCTTGGCCGCTCCTTCGGGATGACACCGCGTCTGCAGGTTCGGCGTGCGTGCAGGTGAAGCCTCACGCAGTTTGTGAGGCTTTCCGCCGCTGTTGCCGCGGCTTCAGCCGCCCCTGCTCGGGAGTCAGGATTCGGGAAGCCGTCCCCCGTCAGCGGAAGCAGCGGAGGGGCGCGTCCAGAGGCTCGTAGTCGCCGCCGATCCGGAAGTGCCACCACTCCTTTTCGTAGTTGGCGTAGCCTTCGGCGCGCATCGCCTCCACCAGGACCATCCGGTTCGCGAGCACCTGCCCGGTCGCGTTCGCGGTGTGGGCCGCCTCGGAAAAGGTGTCGTACGGCGTGCCCATGTCCAGCTCGCGGCCGGAGCGCGCATCCACCAGCGTCAGGTCGACCGTGGTCCCCAGGTTGTGGCCGCTCCGCCGGGCCACGTACCCCTGCTGCAGCACCCACTGATTCCCGCTGCGCTCGGCCCAGTTCACCATCGCCAGGGTGGCGCGGACGGGGCGATAGGCATCGTACACCTTCAGGCTCAGCCCCCGCGGGCGAAGCCGCCGCTGCACCCGCGCCAGCGCCTCGGCGGCGTTCGGCCGCATCATCGCCAGGGGCCGCTCGTAGCCGGGGAGGACGGCGCCCGTGAAGTTGTTGCGCGTGGCGTAGCGGATGTCGGTGCGGATGGACGACTCCACCCGGCGCACGTTTACCAGCGTGCCCGCGGGCAGGTCGCATTCGCCCACGTGGGCCACCGCCGGCGCGCAGCCCGTGACGAGAACGGCGGCGACCGCGAGGCCGAAGCTGCGCATGAAGAGATTAGAAGTCATATCGGGCTCCGTCGGTGCCGAATTCAACGTGGGGAAAGATCGTCCGAGCCGCCGCGAGCTGCGCATCCTCCACGCCGGGCGGAAGGTGGACGAGCACCAGGCGTCCAACACCCGCCTCGCGCGCCACCTCGGCCGCCTGCTGGTTGGTGCTGTGCCCGCCCTGCTCGGTGCCGGTGGCCTCGTGCACCAGCACGTCCGCGCCGCGCGAAAGCTCGATGATCAGGTCCGACCTGGCAGTGTCGCACGAGTACGCCGCCACGCCGGGGCCGCGCGCATCTTCCACGCGCAAGCCGACCACCGGGACGCCGTGGATGCCGGGCGCGGCCGTGATCCGCCACCGCTCGTTCGCCAGTACCTGTGCGCCGGCCTCGTGCGCCACCTCGTGCCAGGTGATGTCGGGCACGCCCTTCCATCCGCCGGTGTGGAACGCCTCCCAGGCGCGGCGGGCCTGGTCGATGGCGGGACGGATGCCGTACACGGGGATGGGATCGCGGCGGCCGAGCAGCCAGATCTTTTCCATGAACAGGGGAAACCCCGACACGTGGTCCGGGTGCTCGTGCGTAACGATCATCGCCTCGATGTCGGCCGGGTCGATGCCGGCGGCCATCAGGCGCTGCACGACGTCGCCGCCGCAGTCCACCACCACGCTGCGGCCTTGGCTCTCGAAGGCCAGCATGGTGGTGGTGCGCGACGGGTCGCTGACCGCCGCGCCGGTGCCGAGAAGGTGAACGACGGGCATCGTGGCCCTGGTTCCAGGTGGAGGACGGTACTGCGCGCCTGCGGGCATCATCATGCGCCGTCCCGGCCCCGCGGGGCAAGCGTGGGGCCCCTCCCCCGGCCCCTCCCCCGGCAAACTGCGCCGGGAGAGGGGTGAACTCCGAGTGCGCTTCGGCTGGATGCCCGTGAATGCCGCGGGTGCCCCCTCTCCCGGCCTCTCCCCCGCAAACTGCGCGGGAGAGAGGAGAACGTCGTACCGGATTAGGCCGGCTGCCGGTGCATGCCTTGGAAGCCCCCTCCCCCCGGCCCCCGTCCCCCGCTGCGCAGGGGAGGGGGAGACCTTCGATGCGCTTCGGCTTGCTGGGCGCACTCGACTGGCTCCCTTCCCCCGCGCAGTTTGCGGGGGAAGGGCTGGGGATGGGGGGCGCCGGCCCGAGCACCGGACTGACCTGGACGCACCAAGACCCGAAGTGTACCCCCTCGCCCACGCTGTTTGTGGGAGAGGGTGGCACGCGTGTCAGCGCGGCCGGGTGAGGGCCCCACGGCAGCCGAAGCCTCGGCTACGGTGACCGCTGCCGCGCTCAGGGTGAAAGGTATCTGCGGCTAGATCCTTCGGCCCGCGAGGGACGGTGTGCGGGCGAGTCCAGTGCGCCTGGGCCTCAGGATCACAAGCCTCTGTGCGGTTTTAGTGGCCCAGTGTGCGCCGAAACGCAGAGGGCGGCTCCCCGAAAAGGAAGCCGCCCCGTCCCTGCGCCCCGCCTGGTCCAGCTTCAGCCCTCTTTCTGGTCCTCCACCAGCTTGTTGCAGGCGTGATCGGCGTACTCGCGCGACACGGTGAAGTCGTTGGCGTACAGGCGCGCCACGTTCTCTTCGACGCTGCCCTCCGAGGGCGGGCTCACCCTGAACTTGCCCGCCGACTGGATGTACGCCAGCGAATCCTGCTTGCTGCCGGCGTGGAACGCCGAGTCCAGATACGCCGCCTCGTGCGCCTTGACGTCGGCGTACGCCGCGTACACCTGCGCAAACGTGTGCGGCGCCCGCACGATGTCGGGAATTCCGGCTCCGGCCTGCTGCCGCATCATCGTATCCAGCTGCGCAAGCTGCGACTGCGCCCGCTGCTGAAGCGCCTCGGTGATGCAGGCCGTGCGGCGGGCCTCCAGCCGCTTGGTGCGCTGCTCCGGCGTGATCTCGTCGCCGCCGCAGGCGGCCAGCAGCAGGGCCAGGGCGGCAGGGGCGGTTCTGTACATGGCTCGGACGGTCCGTTCGGCGTAGGGCATCACAGGTGCGGCTTCAAGCGGATTCGGGAAACAGCGTCAGCTCGACGAGTTCGCAGAGCAGGTGGATCAGGGTGATGTGGCCTTCCTGGATGCGCTCCGTGGCCTGCGCGGGCACGATCAGCAGCTCGTCGCACAGCTCGCGCAGGGCGCCGCCGTCGCGGCCGGACAGGCCCAGCACCAGCATCCCCCGCTCCCGGGCCGCCCGGGCCGCGCGGAGCACGTTGGGCGAGCTGCCGCTGGTGCTGATGGCCACCAGCACGTCGCCGGCGCGGCCCATCGCCTCTACCTGCCGGCTGAAGGCGGTGTCGAACTCGTAGTCGTTGCTCCAGCAGGTGAGCGTGGGCGCGTCGAGCAGGTGGTGCGCCGGAAGGCCCGGGCGGTCGCGCTTGTACCGCGCCACCAGCTCCTCTACCAGGTGCATGGCGTCGCACGCCGAGCCGCCATTGCCGCACGCGTACAGCCGGTTTCCCGCGCGAAACGCCCCCGCCACCCGCCCCGCCGCCCGCGCCACGCCCGGCGCCATGTCGCGCATCGCCAGCTTCACCCGGGCGGATTCGTCCAGCGCGTCGCGCACCAGCTCCAGCGTTTCGGCTTCAGTCATGCGATACGGCGGCCCCGCGGGGCGTGGAACGGGCGACAGCCGGGGCGCGCCCGGCCAGGATCGTACGGCTGATACTCCAACGCGGGTGGAATGATTCCATGGGGTGGACGGGGCACGCAAGGGCAGGGGCCGTGATGATGATGGCGGCGGCGATGCTGGCCGCCTGCGAACGCGCCGAAGACACCCTGGGCACCGTGCGCCGGGTGCCGCTCCCTGACAGCCTCCCTGACGGCGCCACCCTGGCCGTGGACTCCGCCCGGCACTTGTGGATCGGCACGCCGGGGCGGCTGATGGCCCTGGACTCGGCCGGCCGCTCCGTGCGCGTGGTGCAGACCCCCGGCACCGAGGCGCCGCGCCTGCTGGGGGAGCGCGAGGGACGCCTGGGCATCGCCGCGGGCGAGCGCGCGGCGGTGGCCGCCGCGGGAAGCGCGCGCGCCGAGGGCGGATGGAGTTCGGCGGCGGTGCGCACCCTGGCGGCGGACCCGCGCGGGGCGTGGGTGTTCGCGGCCAACCGCCGGGGGGGCGTGGTGGGGCTGGACGCCGCCACGCTCACCCCGGCGTGGGGCTGGCCCGAAACGGGGACGCAGGCGCTGGCGGTGGCCGTGTCGCCGCTGGGCGACCGCGTGTACGTGTCGGTGGACGAGGCGGAAGACGGCAAGCCCCAGGTGCAGGTGCGCGACGCGGCCACCGGGCGGGTGCTCTTTCGCGCGGAGCAGGCCGAGGCCCTGCGCGCGCTGGCCGTGGCCCCCGACGGCACCCTGTTCGGCGTCGCGGACGGCGCCGTCGTCCGGCTTCGGCACGAGGGGCAGGTGCTTCGGCGGCTGTGGTCGGTGTCGCCCGGGGCGGGTGACGCGGCGGAGCTGCGGATGGACCCCACGGGGCGGCGGGTGGCGGTGCTGGGCAGGGGAAGCGGCGCCACGCTGGCGGTGCTGGACGCGGGGGACGGGCGTGTTCTGGGGCAAACGAAAACGGCGCCCCTCGACGCCGCGTTCGGCGTGGATGGGCGCCTGTACCTGCTGGAGCGCCGTGCCGTGCGGATCGTCCGCTAGCTCAGTGGCCCAGGTCCGAGTCGCCGCCCTTCATCATGAAGCCGGCCACCAGGAACGGCAGCGAGTTCAGGGCAATGCTGAAGAACGCCGCGTAAACCAGGTACTGGTTGCCCCACATGACGCCGGCGACCAGGGCGGCGATCGCCGGTAGGGTCATCAGCACGGCGGCGATCATGGCGAACTTCATCGGTCCGTCTCCAGAAGCGGTGCGTTGTCGCGGGTCGGGTGCCGCAAAGGCGCGCCAACCTACGCGCCCGCCCCGCTCTCCGGCAAGGGTGGCTTCCGGCATGGACGGTGCCACCCTCGCGGCCACCCCAATCTGCTCCTCGAAGATGTGGCAGACGGCGGATCAGCACGGCGCGTTAAAGCGGGCGAAACGTTTGCGCGACGCATGGGTGGGCGCTATACTGTTCTGATTCCCGTATTCCCAGGCGTTCCCACAAGGTCCCGCTGCCTTCCTTGAAGGTATTGCTTCTCGACGCTGACCGAAGCCTTGGTCGAACGCTCGAACCGGAGCTGGACGACGCGGAGCTCCACGCCGCGTGTTCGCTTACGGACGGGCTGCGCCTGATCGCGTCGAGGTCGTGGGACCTGATCCTCCTGGACGCCGATTTTTCCGGCGCGGGAATGGAGCTGCTGGGCCGGCTGCACGGCGACGGGGGAATGGCGCCCGTGGTGCTTCTTTCGTCGCAGCCCACGATGGACCTGGCCATGGAGGCCATCCGGCACGGGGCGCACGACGTGCTTCCCAAGCCGCTGCCGCGCGGCCGGGTGCGCGAAATCCTGGTGGGGATCGAGGAGATCAAGCGGCTTCGCCCGCTCCCCGAGGTCACCAGCCCCGACGGCACCACCATCGTGGGCGCCAGCTCGCAGATGATGGGGGTGTTCAAGTCGGTGGCCCGCGCCGCCACCAGCGACGCCACCGTGCTGGTGCTGGGCGAAAGCGGCACCGGCAAGGAGATGGTGGCCCGCGTTCTCCACTCGCGCTCCAACCGGTCGCGCGGGCCGTTCGTGGCCATCAACTGCGCCGCCATCCCCGAGAACCTGCTGGAAAGCGAGCTGTTCGGCCACGAGAAGGGCGCGTTCACGGGCGCCATCGGGCGGCGGATCGGCCGGTTCGAGCGGGCGAACGCGGGCACGCTCTTCCTCGACGAGATCGGCGACATGTCGATGGCGCTGCAGAGCAAGATCCTGCGGGCCATCCAGGAGCGCGAGGTAGAGCGGGTGGGCGGCGGGTCGCCCGTGTCCATCGACGTGCGCATCGTGGCGGCCACCAACCGCGACCTGGCGCAGGCGGTGCGCGAGGGCAAGTTCCGCGAAGACCTGTACTACCGCCTGGCGGTGGTCACGGTGATGCTTCCGCCGCTGCGGCAGCGCGGCGACGACCTGGACCTGCTCTCCTTGCACTTCTTCGCGCATTACGCACGGGAGCACGCGCGCCCCATTCGGGCCGTGGCGGAAGAAGTGTTCAACGTGATGCACCGCCACCCCTGGCCGGGCAACGTTCGGCAGCTGCGGAACGCGGCCGAGCGGGCGGTGGTGATGGCCGATGGCGAGATCCTGCTTCCGCAGCACCTGCCCGCCGACATCCTGAACCCGCCCGAGGCGGCGGCGGACGGCACCGGCGGTGGCGAGGACGCGGCCGAGCCGCCCATGGTGACGCTGGAAGAGATGGAGAAGCGGATGATCCGCCGCGCGCTGCGTGAAACGGCGAACAACGTGACGGTCGCGGCCGAGCGGCTGGGAATTCACCGGAACACGCTCCGGCGGAAGATCCAGGACTACGGGCTGGGGCAGGGCTGACACCCGCCTGGCCCTGCGTTTGCACGACTGGTCCGTACACTTCTGCATTGCACCGGATGAGTGCACTGTGCCCACTTCCGGTGCGGAAGCGCCCCCTGCTCGCCGTGGCCAGACGGTAGCTTTTTCTGGCCTAAGCCGTTATGTTGCAAGCAGTTGACCCGCGCGCCGATCCCCGGCGCGCCGCGGTACGCGCCCTGCGCTGGCGCAATCGTCCCCTCTGTTCACCACCCCGGAGGACTTTGATGATCCACCTCATTCGTAAGCTGGGCTGCACCGTCGCCGTCGCGCTGCTGGTTCTCTCCGCCGGATGCACCGACGCGGCTTCGCCGCTGACGGCCCGGGCGGGCGAGCCGGCGTTCAACACGGGCGGCGGCCCCGACGTCGCCGCGCTGGCCCGCTTCGAGAAGAAGCCGCAGATCACGATCGCGTGGGCGAAGAAGTGGATCGGCCCGGAAGGCGGACGGCTGGACTTCTACGGGTTCGCCATCGAGGTGCCCGCCGGCGCGGTCGACAAGGTGACGATGTTCACCATCCGCCTCCCCGTGGATCCGAAGGGGTCGGACCACGTGCTGGCCGAGTTCGGACCCCACGCCCAGCCGTTCAACAAGCCGGTCAGCATCGAGCTGCCCTACCGCAACACCAGCATCGAGGGGTCGTCCACTCCCACGATCGTGTGGTGGAACAACGGTTGGGTCGACGTGGGTGCCAGCATCACGGCCGACGGCCTGCGCCTGCGCACCGACACCGACCACTTCTCCTCGTACGGCACCACTGACAGCCACCGTACCGGCACGCTGATCGTCGGCGGCGGCTGAGATCTCCCGGCTGATGTCTTCTCTCCGTCGCTCCGAGTCCACCGTCGAAGAACTCCTGGCTCTCGTCCCCGAACTGGACGACTTGGAGCTGCTTCGGCTACGCGTGATCCGCGCTGCTGTTCCCGACCCGGGTAGGGCGTGGGACAGTTCCAGCGCGTACACGACCGTCGACAAACGCATCGTATCGGCGGAGGATGTGGAGAGGTCGATCGGAGAGGCAGAAGAGAGCCTGCGCCAGTACGTCACAAGCCTGTACGAGGGCCTGCGGCCGGTGTTCCGGGCGTACTACGAGGGGCGGGACAGCGAATCCGCTGATTTGCTGGTGCAGTTGGGTGAGCGGATGGAGGCTTCGGGGCGCCTGAAGGGCGCCCGCCAGTGCTACCGTTCGGCGCTCACGCTGGCGCTGCCTCTGATCGAAAAGGGGCCACAAATCCTTGCGCTCCGGCGCATCGCGCGTGTCGCGGTGGCGCTCGCCGATTTCCAGGAAGCGGCGCAGTACTATGACCGCAGTGCCCAACTTGCTCGTGACGATGGAGACCTGCGCGGAGAACTGGTGGCGCGCACCGGGACGGCCAACGTGCTCGTATGGCAAGGCCGCTGGCCCGAAGCCGAACTCAAGTACCGTGAGGCGCTGGCGCTGATCGGCACTGTGGAGCCCGCGGAATTTGCGCAGGAGCTGGTGCCTCTGTTCTACAACCTGGGCATGCTCGCCACCCGTATGGCACGCCTTGGTGAAGCCGAGGAGTGGCTTGCCCGCGCGTTCCAGCTTGCGGAGAACGGCGAGTCCACGGTGGATCTGGCTGCCTGCCACATCAACCTCGCGCAACTCCGCGAAAAGCAGGGTCGGTTCGAGGAGGCCCATGCGGCCTATGACCAGGCGCGGGCGCTTCCGGTCCCGCCCGCCATCCTCTCGGCCATTGCGAGTGACCTTGCGGATCTCAGCATTCGTGATGGTCACGTGAGCCAGGCCGAAGAGTGGGGCCGAGTGGCCGAAGAGCATGCGATTGCCGCCGGGAGTGCGTACATCCTGGGTCGCATGTACCAGGGGCGTGGCAACATCGCCCGGGCGCGAGGCGACGAGGACGGGTTCACCTTCTACGAGAAGGCGCTGGAAATTTCTCGCGAGAAGGGCTACCCCTATCTGGAGGCCGAAACGCTGGCCGATTACGCCGAACTGCGGCGCCAGTCCGGGGGGGTCGAGGAAGCATCGGCATACCTGGAGCGGGCGCGCGACATCTTCAACGAACTCGGCGCCGTCCGGGACGTCGCGCGCGTGCAGTCCACGCTGAGTGAATTGGCGGCATCCATCCAGGTGCCCGTAGTGGCTGGCGACTGAGCTCCAGAACCTTGACTTCGCGTTCGAGATGACGGCCCGCCCTCCCCTGAGCGCGGGCCGTCGCTCGTTCCGGCAAACGTGTTGACCTACCACGGTGCGGCGGGGCTCCCGGGTGGGAGCCCCGTTCGTTTTGTGGCACCCGGAGACCCGGCCCGAACATTGCCCCCGTGCGGTGGGTACATCACGCTCCCCGACCCACCCGGCCCCGGCGTTCATCCGCGGCCGCAAAACGCCCTGACCAGAATCCGCGTGCCCGGTTCACGCATCTACGCCGTCGTTGCGCGCCTGGCGCTGCCCGCGCTGGCCCTTGGGGCCGCGCTTCCGGCGGCGGCCCAGGACGGCGGGTGCTCCGATGGCCGCGTGTCCGAGGTCTTCATCGACGCAGGCGACGTGTTCGAGCTGGGCAGCCCCGATCTGGAGCCCCGCCTGAGCCGCGTGTACCGCGCGGCGAACGACATGCACCTGCGCACCCGCGAGTCCATCATCGCCCGCGAGCTGCTGTTCGAGGCGGGCGAGTGCTACCGCTCCGCGCTCCTTGCAGACTCCGAGCGCACCCTGCGCAGCTTTCCGTTCCTGGCCGACGCCAGCGTCTTCGGCGTGCGGCAGCCGGACGGCGACTGGCACGTGGTGGTGCGCACCCGCGACGAGTGGTCTACCCGGCTGGAGCCGCAGATGGACGGCGACTCCGACGGGTGGGGGCTGATCGGGGTGGAGTTCCGCGAAGAGAACGTGCTGGGCAGGGGACTGCAGATCAGCCTGTTCGCCAAGGAGTACCAGCGGGAGCGGGTGTACGGCGGCGCCGTATCCACCCCGCAGCTGTTCGGAACGCAGGTGGACGCCGAGGTGGGGCTGGAGCGCACGCCGGTGGGCGTGGCCGTCACGCAGCGGCTGGCGTACCCGTTCCGCGGCGAGAACGGGCGCTGGGCCTGGCGCCAGCAGTTCGAGCGGATGGAGCGCAACTTCGAGTTCTTCGTGCCGCGGGAGGATGGGGGTGTCCGCCGCACGTACTTCGCCGAGAAGCGGCAGTCGTTCGACGTGGGAACGGTGACGCGGTTCGGCCCGCGGGGAAGCCTGACGCTGCTGGGCGTGGCGCTGGCGGGCGAGCGCACCGAGTACCCGCGCGACTGGCTGAGCATGGACGGGGACGGCGGCCAGCCGGTGCCCCTGGCGGCGAAGCCGCCGCTGCAGGTAGACCCGGTACCGGTGACCGGGCTGGACACGCTGTCCAGCGTGCGCGTGGTGTTCCTGGCGGGGCACCGCAGCGTGTACTTCAAGCGCCTTCGCGGGCTGGACGCCGTCCACGGCACCGAAGACGTGCGCATGGGCATCGACGTGGAGGCCGGCGTGGGCCGCAGCCTGTCGGCGCTCTCCACCGACGACGACCTGTCGGTGGCGGTGGGGGTGATGGCGGCGGGAGACCTGATTCCCGGCGTGCTGGCGGGGGTGCGCGCGACGGCGGAGGGACGGCGCGACTACGGCGCGGACCCGGGGCGTTCGGAATGGCGCGACCTGTTCGGCCAGTTCGACGGCTGGGCGTACTGGCGCCCGCACGCGGAGTCGCGGCACACCTTCGTGGCGGCGGTCTCGGCCGTGGGCGGGTTCCGCACGCGGGTGCCGTTTCAGCTCACGCTGGGGCACCGGGCCGGGGTGCGGGGGCTTCCCGCTCACGCGTACCCGGGCGAGCGGCGGGCGGTCGCCACGCTGGAGCACCGCGCGTACCTGGGCTGGCCGAACGCGCGGCTCTTCGACCTGGGCTCGGCGGCGTTCGTGGACGTGGGCAAGATGTGGGCGGGGGGCGATGCCTTCGCGGCCAGCTCACCCGTGGCCATGAGCGTGGGCGTGGGATTGCGGGCGGCGTTCCCCCCGGGGTCGCGGCGCACCTACCGACTGGACGTGGCCACGCCGCTCGTCGGCGGCGTCCCCGGCCGCAGGCTGACGGTGACGCTGGGCATCGGGCAGGCCGTAGGCCGCAACAACGCGGGCGAAGACGCACAGCTGCGCCGCAGCTCCCGCCGCCCCCTCTCCGCCTCGCTGTTCAGCTTCCCGGACTGAGGCCTGTCCGGACTCTCGCACTCTCGCACTTCCCTCGTGTCCGACACCTTCACCACCCTCGCCGCGCCCGCCGAGGCGCAGATGCGCGAAAAGGCCTCGACGTTCCTGGCCTACGCGGCGCCGGTGGAGAGCGAGGCAGAAGCGCGCGCCATTCTCGCCGACCGCGGCAAGGCCCTGTGGGACGCCACCCACCACTGCTCGGCGTGGTCGCTGCGCGGCGGAACGCGGCGGGCGAACGACGGGGGCGAGCCCGGTGGCAGCGCGGGCCCACCCATCTTGGCGGCCATCGAGGGCGCGGGGCTCACCGACTGCGTGGTGATCGTCACCCGCTACTATGGCGGAACCAAGCTGGGGGTCGGCGGGCTGGTGCGCGCGTACGGCGACGCGGCCGCCGCGTCGCTGCAGGCGGCGCCCCGGCGCGTGGGCACGTACGCCGAGCGGCTGGCCGTGCGCTACGCGTACGAGCACACGGCCGCGGTCATGCGGGCGCTGGAGCGCGGCGGGGCGGAGGAGGTGGAGCACGGCTACGCGCCCGAGGGCAACGCAGGGACGGTGGATTTCACCCTGCCGCGGGGCCGCGTCCAGGCCCTCGCGGACGAGCTGCGGGAGGCGACGGCGGGCGCCGTTGCACCGGAGCGCGGGGGCGAATGCGTGCTCTATCGGAACGCGAAAACCTGATCGGCGTATTCCTACGCGTGTTCACTCCGCGGCGCACCCGCGGACCCCCCTGAAACGTGATTGCCGGCCCTCCTCTACCGGGCCCGGCGCGCGCGCCAGAGCGCACCTGAAGGAGACCCGGGATGGATGGAGCCGTGCTCGCCGAGCCCATCATGGAGCGGTTGAGGAAACGCAACCCCGCGTATCACGAAACCGCGTACCTCTTCATCCTTGCCGCCCTCCACTTCACCATCGAGCGCGTGGGTGAGGCCCGCCACATCACCGGCCGCGAGCTGGCCGAAGGGGCCCGCGACCTGGCGATCGAGCGCTTCGGGCTGATGGCCCGCTCCGTCCTGGAGTACTGGGGCATCCGCACCACCCGCGACCTGGGCGAGCTGGTGTTCGCGCTGGTGGACTGCGGGGTGCTCGTAAAGCAGGACGGCGACTGTGTGCGCGACTTCGAGGGCGTGTTCTGCTTCCGCGACGCCTTCGAGCAGAACTATCCCTGGTGCTGCTCGCGCCAGACGCAGGATTCCTGACCCGCATCTTCCCCCAAAACACCCGAGTTCCACCACGTTTCTTCGCGCCCTGGCTGGAACAGCCCTTGCGGCGCGCAGCCCCCGTCCGTGTGTGTGGGGCGGTGAGAACCTTCAGGGGAGGGGGAGAGGCCATGCCGGACGAGCGTGAGTTTCCGCAGTGCCGAAAGTGCAGCCAGGGCGTGCTGCTGCCGCTGTCGGACTATGGCCGCGACGGTGCGCCCATCACCTACAAGGCCTGGGTGTGCACCAACCCCGAGTGCGGGTTCAATATCCGCATCGACAACGGCGAGATCAGCTTCGGCCGCACCATCGGCCAGAGCTTCAAGTGACGCCCTGTTCCGCATGACCACCCGGCCCACGGCGCCCGCGCGCCGTGGGCCGTTCGCATCCGCGCCGCCATGACCCACGAATTCCCGTTCTTCGCCGCGCCGCGCGTGGACGTCCTCACCGCGGACGAGATGCGGCGGTGGGACGAGCATTCCATCCGCACGGCCGGCATCCCCGAGCGCGTGCTGATGGAATCCGCCGGGCGCGCCGCCGCGTCCGTCATCCACCGGCTGTATCCACAGGGGCGCGTCGTTGCGGCAGTGGGAAGCGGCAACAACGGCGGCGACGCGATGGTGGTCGTCCGCACGCTGCGGGCGTGGGGGCGCGACGTGGCTGCGGTGCAGGTAGGCAGCCGGGCGTCCGATCCGGCGCTGCTGCACGGGTGGGACGTGCGCTCCACCCCGGAGGAGGACGCGGACGAGGCGTTCCGCACGGCGGGGGTGATCGTCGACGGGCTGCTGGGCACCGGCGCGGCGGGCGCCCCTCGCGGCGCGTACGCCCGGGCCATCGAGGCGATCGAGCATGCGGGCCGTCCCGTCGTGGCGCTGGACGGGCCATCGGGCGTGGACCTGGCCACGGGTGCGGCCGAAGGTGTGGCGGTCCGCGCGGGCGTGACCGTCACCTTCGGCGCGCCGAAGCGGGGCCTGCTGCTGTTCCCCGGCCGAGAGCGGGCGGGGCGCATCGTCGCGGTGGAGATCGGGTTCGCGCCGCTGGCGCACGCGGATGCCCGGCTGATCACGCCGGCGTGGGCCCGCGCCGCCCTTCCCGCCGTTCCGCCGAACGCGCACAAGGGGATGATGGGCAAGGTGTCCATCGTCGCGGGGCGGCGGGGGATGGCGGGCGCGGCGGTGCTGGCAGGATTCGGCGCGCTGCGGGCGGGCACGGGGATGGTGTCGATCGTCTCGCCGGATGCCAACCGCGAGATCATCCAGGCGTCCCTGCCCGAAACGCTGTACGTGGATCGGGATGCGCTCGGTCCGGGCTTTCAGTCCGGCTCCCAGGCCGTCGTCGCCGGGCCGGGGATGGGGACGGACGACGAGGCGCTGGACCTGCTCAGCATGATCGCGCGGGGGAGCGACGTGCCGCTGCTGCTGGATGCGGACGCGCTGACGCTTCTGGCCCGCAACCCGGAGCTGCGCGACGTGATCGACCGGCCGCTCGTGCTCACGCCACATCCGGGGGAGATGGGCCGCCTGATCGAAAGGACGGTCCAGGAGATCACGGCAGACCCGTTCGGCGCGGCGACGGAGGCCGCCGAGCGCTTCCGCTGCACCGTGCTGCTCAAGGGCAATCCCTCCCTCGTCGCTGGTGAAGGAGAGCCGACGCTGGTGAACGTGGCGGGGCACTCGGGGCTGGCGACGGGCGGCAACGGGGACGTGTTGAGCGGGGTGATCGGCGCCTTCCTGGCGCTGGGGATGGAGCCGCAAGACGCCGCCGGGGCCGCGCTGTACTACGCCGGCCGCGCCGCGGAGATCGCTGGCCGGGGGCGCGGGCTCATCCCGCGCGACGTGGCGGAGGCGCTTCCCGCGGCGCTGGAGGAGGAGGTGGGGCGGGGGAGCGCGCTCGGGCTGCCGGGGATCGTGCTGGACCTGCCTGCGGCGCGGTAGACCGGGGGCGGCTCATCCGTCGGTCTTGAGGCTCAATCCCGAGGGTAGGAGCCAGCCGCGGGCCTGCACGGGCGAATGAATTCGCTGCAACAACCACACGATGTCCGCCTTCGCGGACTGCATGCTTTGGTGTGGCTTCCGCTGAGTGGCGCGACCGGAACGTGGTGCAGTTCTCCCCCTCTCCCGCTTGCGGGAGAGGGGGCCGGGGGGAGAGGGCGGCTGGGGATTGCACGGCCGATTTCGAAACGCCCCGCCGCTCGCCAGGGTACCAGGCGGGGCGCGGCAGCGGTCACGGAGACTGAGGCCGCGGCGCTGCACGGGCGAATGAAAATGAATTCGCTGCAACAACCACACGATGTCCGCCTTCGCGGACTGCAGGCTTTGGTGGTTCACGCCGGGGGGCGCGCCTCTGGTTCGGTGGGGCTCAGGGTGAGGCATGGCCCTTGGCCGAAGTTGACAGTCGCGCGCCGGAAAAGTACGTTCCGCTGGCAGGCTTTCCGTCGAAATCACGACCCATTCACTCGCGCCCACGCGGTCCCGAATACATGGCGATCATCACCGAGATCCACGCACGCGAGATCCTGGATTCGCGCGGAAACCCCACCGTCGAAGCCGACGTCCTGCTTTCCAGCGGCGCCAGCGGGCGGGCGGCCGTGCCCAGCGGCGCATCCACCGGCGAGCACGAGGCCGTGGAGCTTCGCGACGGTGACGACAAGCGCTACCTGGGCAAGGGCGTCACGCGCGCGGTCGAGAACATCGAGGACCAGATCGCCGAGGCGCTGACCGGCTACGACGCGTACGACCAGGTGGCCGTCGACCGGACCATGATCGAGCTGGACGGCACGCCCAACAAGGGCCGCCTGGGCGCCAACGCCATCCTGGCCGTCTCGCTGGCCACGGCCCGCGCCGCCGCCGACGACGCGGGGCTGCCGCTGTACCGGTACCTGGGCGGGGCGATGGCCAACGTCCTTCCCGTCCCCATGCTCAACATTCTGAACGGCGGCGCGCACGCCGGCAACAACGTGGACTTCCAGGAGTTCATGGTGATGCCCATCGGCGCCGAAACGTTCAGCGAGGGGCTGCGGATGGGCGTGGAGGTGTTCCACGCGCTCAAGAAGGTGCTCAGCAAGGCGGGCAAGAGCACCGCCGTGGGCGACGAGGGCGGCTTTGCGCCGGACCTCAAGGACAACGAAGAGGCCGTCGCCGTCATCCTGCAGGCCATCGAGCAGGCCGGCTACCGCCCGGGCGAAGACCTGGTGCTGGCGCTGGACGTGGCCGCGTCGGAGATGTTCCGCGACGGGGGCTACGTCTTCCACAAGTCGTCGGGCGAGCGCAAGACGCCGCAGGAGATGGTGGAGTTCTACGCGGAGTGGTGCCGCCGCTACCCCATCCGCTCCATCGAGGACGGCATGGACGAGAACGACTGGGAGGGCTGGAAGGCGCTGACCCAGGCGGTGGGCGCGGACATCCAGCTGGTGGGCGACGACCTGTTCGTCACCAATACCGAGCGCCTGGCGCGCGGCATCAAGGAAGGCATCGGCAACGCCATCCTGCTGAAGGTGAACCAGATCGGCACGCTCACCGAAACCCTGGACGCCATCCGCATGGCGCGCAAGGCCGGCTTCAACGCCGTGATGTCGCACCGCTCGGGCGAAACGGAAGACACCTTCATCGCCGACCTGGCGGTGGCCACCGGCGTCGGGCAGATCAAGACGGGGAGCGCCAGCCGCACCGACCGCGTGGCCAAGTACAACCAGCTCCTGCGCATCGAGGAGCACCTGGGCGACGCGGCCCTGTATCCCGGACGAGGCCTGTGGCGGTGAGTCCGCGCGCGTTCCGCCGCCTGGCGACGGGCGGGGTGCTGGCCCTGGCGGCGTATTACGCGCTGTGGGGGGGCGAGTACTCCGCCTTTCACCTGCGGCGGCTGGACGCGGACCGCCGCGACGCCGAAACGCGGCTGGCCGACACGCGCGGGCAGGTGGATTCGCTCAAGGTGCTGGCGCGCACGCTGGAACGGGACGACGCGGCCGTGGAGCGCATCGCCCGCGAGCGCTTCGGGATGATCCGCGACGGCGAGCTGCTGTACCGCTTCGTTCCGGTGGACTCGGTGGCCGCGCCGAAGTAGGCAAGCGGCCCTGCCGGGGGTTGACCCGGGGCGGGGGATTGCCTACCTTTGTCGTCCTGATCGCGGGGTGGAGCAGCCTGGTAGCTCGTCGGGCTCATAACCCGAAGGTCGCGGGTTCGAATCCCGCCCCCGCTATTGGACCGGGCCGGTCCTCGTAAAACAGGGCTGGCCCGGTTTCGTCGGCAGGGTAGCTCAGCTGGTTAGAGCGTACGACTCATAATCGTAAGGTCGGGGGTTCGAGCCCCCCCCCTGCTACTAGGCGGTAAAGCAAGGCCACACAACGGTTTACGTTGTGTGGCCTTTGTCTTGTTCCGCTGACGCGGGAGGAAAACAGTCACAAGAACAGTCACAAGAACAGTCACAAGCACCCTACCCTAAATCTTGGATTTTTAGATTTAGATCCTGCGCAGGTGGATTTTCAATTCTGGCTCTACGGCTGCCGAAGGTCCGCCGACTCTGTGCAGGAAGTCAATCATCCGCGACTTGGTCTTGGCGTGGGTCGTGGCCTGCCTGCCCGCTCGAATTCGCTTCACCGTAGCCTTGGGGATGTCCGTTGCGGTACAGATTTCCCCGGTTGTCATCCCGGCGATCGCGGCCAGGAAGCGCTTAACGAGTTCAGCTCCCTGAGCCGCCCCTTCCCGTTCTGCTGGAAGCGGCGGGGCGTACAACGCCTGCAGCTGCGGTTGGAGGTGGGGCCCAACCATCTCCGTTCGGAACGCGAGTTCCTCCATCCTCACGCGGCGGCGCTGGACGCGCCCGTATACCTTCATGATCATGGCGAGCGACGAGTGCCCGACTTCCCGAGCCACCTGGTACGGGTCGATCGGTGCGCCTTGATCGATGCAGGCAAGCCGATGAGTGATGTAGGAGGTCCGGAATACGCGCGTTCTGATCTGGCCATTGGGAAAGCCGGCGCGCGTGGCGATCGCGTCCAGGACTTTTCGCCAGTCCCCTATGGGTGCGCCCGACGCGGTCGTGAAGAGCAACCCATCCGGTCGACCAAGCCTCTGCACATGCGGAAGCAGAGTTTCTGCGAGCTGAGGGTGCATCGGGATCACGCGATCTGAACTATCGGTCTTTGTCCCAGGGATGTAGATCGAGAGCGAGTCAAAGTCGAAGTGGGACACTTGGAGGCGGCGGACTTCGCCTTCCCGCGCACCTGTAAGGATGAAGGTCGCCAGGAACTCGTACGCAAACGTCGGCAGCCCCTTCTGCCCGGTCGCGCTCCAATGGCCCGTGAGGATTCTGGCGCTTTCAAGCAGCAGCGCCAACTCACCAACTTCGAGCCATGATGTCTGACTTCTGGGGGCTCTAGGTTTATCGATCAGCGCAGAAACCGGATTGCTGCCGATCGGTAGCTTGCCCTCGCTGATCGCTCTCCGAAAAAGGCCGCTGAGGGCGCTGAGGTGGAGTCGCCTTGATGCCCGCCCGAGCACGCCGCCCCGGCCGTTGGGTTGCGTCGCGAGCCAGTCGAGGAATCCCCGCACGTCCACGACGCTGATGGTAGCGAGGTTCCGCGGACGTGCTTTCCCCTCGGTGTTGGTCTCCGTCGCGTGCTGGTGCTGAGTGAAGTAGGCAGTCGCTCGATCCAGGTACGTTCGCGAGATGGTCAGCCACTGCTGCAAGTACTCTCCGGACTTTGCTTTTGCTCTGAGGTGGTGATCGGCGAAATGAGCCAGGTCTGCATCCGGGACCAACCCGAAGAGCACCTTGGCGCGCCGCCGTTCAAGCAGATCACTCATCCTCTGTACGAGCAGATGCTCGGCGATCTCTGGATCCGTCGTTGCCCGGGTTTCTCCTGGGGGAATCAACGCCCTCCGTCCACCGCCACGGTTTCGCAGGTCGGCATACGCGCGTAGTTGTCCCCCTTGGTTCCGCCACCGGATGCGGGAATTCTCCTTCGCGATTGGGTGTCTTTGTTTCGCCATCCGTTACCACGAGCCGTAGGAGAGGCGCTTGGGCGTTGAGGCTGCGTGCGTCACTTCTCACGCGCACGATGTCTCGATGCGAGCTGGCTGCCGACACGATCCGATTACGGAGCGGCCCCGGTGCAGGTTGTGTTGAAGCCACTGCCAAGGGCCGCCGCGGCCACGATCGTACGCTTGTGGGAAGAGCGTCCGCGCGAAGAAGTGGTGGGCGAGGGTTGCACGGGGAGATTGTGAGGCGTCGTAATAGTCCTTGCCCGACGAGGCGCGCCGCTCTATCCTCACCAGTGTAATCTACCGGCTTTTATCCAAATAGTATCCAGTAGCGGCCGGGGAAGCAATGCTCCCTGACCGCTATGTCTCTATTTCCCGCCTCCGGGAAGCGGCGCGCGCACGCGCTGAAGCGACATCCGCCAGGGCTGTCGCGCGGGAAATGGGCGTCGCCCACCGAGGGCTCCTCCTCTTCCTCGACGGCTCACGGCCGCAAGCCAAGACGCTGGAGAAGCTGCTCGCCTGGTACGGCAAGCATGTGGAGCGTACCGAGGGGCCTGCCATCAGTGCTCCCGACGCACTACTCGTTCTCGTGCGCTCACTGCCGCCGGAGCACCGCACGGGCGCGTCGGCTGCCGTAATCTCCACGCTCCAAAGAATCCACGCCGATATCGGCGTGGAACTTCCGCGAGAGTTCGCTGCAGCCGCCGAACCCCTGCCAACTGATTCGCGGGCAGAGGGTATTCGGACGGGATGTCCGGATTCGGACCGGCGGGACGGGAGTTCCCGTGTTTAGGGGGATTCTCCCCATCCCTGATCCGACGTGCAATGAAGTGATGTGGTGGGCGAGTACGCGCGCCATGTCTACTTCCGCAGAATCGACCCTGGCGTTGCTTTGGCGTCCACGCTTTCTCGGCCCGGGGCGAGGCGCGCCCGCCTCGACCTCAGCCTGCCCTCACTCTGCTGCAGGAAAGGCGCTCCTAGGTTTGTGCCCTCCGAACCCTCAGCGTGCCCCCGCCGCGGCCTCTTCCCGTTCGACCGGGTGCCCTCCGGCGACCCATTCCTGGTATCCGCCAGTGAGGTTGACGACCTCCTGCACCCCGTTCGCCAGCAGCAGGCTAGCCGCGATCGCCGAGCGGGCGCCGCCCTGGCAGTGAACCACGACCGGCCTCTCGGCCGGCAACTCGCCGATCCGTTCCGCCAGGTAGCCGACAGGCACGTTCGGCACGCCGGGAAGGTGCCCCGCCTCCCACTCCGTGGCTCCGCGTACGTCCACCACGTCCATGCGGCCGGAGGCGATCTGGTCCGCCAGCTCGTCCGCCGTGATCTGACGGACGGTGCCGGTTTCCCGTCCCGCGCCACGCCATGCGTCGATCACGTCCGCCGTGAAGAACCCCTTCACCCGGTCCAGCCCGATCATCGCCAGGTCCCGCACTGCCTCGTCCACCCTCTCCGTCCGTTCGACGATCAGGTAGAAGTCGTTCTCGTAGGGGAGCAGCCACCCCGCCCACGTGTTGAACGAGCGGTTGACCGGGACGTTGAGCGTGCCGGGGACGTGAGCCCGGGCGTACGCCGGTGCCGCCCGGGTGTCCACCACCAGCGCCCGCTCGTCGATCAGGCCCGGCAGTTCGCTGGTGAGCTGCGGCGGACGCGGGAAGCCGCCCAGCACGCGCGGGCCAACCTTGTTGATCCGCTTCATCTGCGCAAAGTACTTCGGCGGCTCGGGCTGGCCCGCGAGCACGACCGCCACGAACTCCCCCTCGTCGTCCGCCGCCAGCCCCCAATTGAAGAGGCGCTCGTACCCCATCGTGCTCTGCGGCACCGCGCCCAGCGCCTTGCCGCACGCGGAGCCAGCGCCGTGTCCCGGCCAGATCTGCACGAAGTCGGGGAGCTCCGCCTTGAAGCGCTGCAGGCTCTGGAACAGCGTGCGCGCGGCCCCCTCCATCGTTCCCGCCACGTTGGCGGCCTTCTCCAGGAGGTCCGGACGCCCGACGTCGCCGACGAACACGAAATCGCCCGTAAACACACCCATGGGCCGGTCGGCGCCAGCGGTGTCGGTGACCACGAACGACAGGTGCTCGGGGGTATGTCCCGGGGTGTGCATCACGTCCACGCGAACGTTCCCCACCCGGAACGTGTCGCCGTCCCTGAGCAGCACCGCGTCGTACTCGGACGCGTAGGCGTACTTCCAGTCCGCGTCGCCCTCGTCCGAGAGATGCAGCCGGGCGCCGGTGCGCTCCGCCAGCTCGCGAGCGCCGGAGACGAAGTCGGCGTGGATGTGCGTCTCGGTGACGTGCGTGACACGCAGCCCGGCGGTCTGGGCCGCTTGGAGGTACGTGTCCACATCGCGGTTGGGATCGACCACAAGGGCCTCACCCGTGGCCGCGCAGCCCAGCAGGTAACTGGCTTGCGCGAGCTTTTCATCATAGAAATGCTTCAGGATCATCGTCCTAGCCCTTTCGGTTCAGCGGCCGGCCGCGGTCACGCCCATGTCGCCGGACGAATGAGCGGGTGGCAGCACCACGCCGCGGTTCTGGTACACGATCAGCAGTCCCATCACCATCAGGAACAAGGCAAACCCGCGCTGCAGGGAGCGCTGCGGCACGTGCCTGACCAGCCGCACGCCCGCCAGGCTGCCCAGCATAGCGACGGTCGTGAAGCCGGCGATCACCGTCCAGGCGAGCTCGACCTGGCCCAGATAGCCGGCGAGCCCGGTCGCGGAGTTCATCGCGATCACGGCCAGGCTCGTCCCCACCGCCTGCTTCATCCGCAGCCCCGCAAGGAGCACGAGCGCGGGAACGATCAGGAAGCCACCCCCAACGCCCACAAGCCCCGTCAGGATGCCGAGGCCCACACCCACCGGCAGGATCACGCCCGGGCCTGCGGGGGTTCCCGTCTCCTCAACCCCGGACTTGCGGCCGCGGAGCATGAATGCCGCCGCCACCAGCATCACGATGGCGAAGAGGAACAGCTGCACGGCGCCGCTCACCACGACAGCGAGCCGGGCCCCCAGCAGGGCGCCGGCCATGGACGCGACCCCGAAGAGCATCGCGGGCCGAAGAGCCACGTTCCCCGCCCGCCAGTGCCCGGCCGCGCTGAAGAGGCTCACAGCGCCGACCACCGCCAGCCCGGCCGCAATGGCGTCCTTGGGCGCAAAGCCGAGCACGTACACGAAAATCGGGACGGTCAGGATCGAGCCGCCGCCACCCAGCAGCCCCAGGGACAGACCGACTAGGAGTGCAAGCGCCGCCGTGAGGATCGTCATCTCGGCTCCTTCATCGGGAGCAGGATGCGGTTCCGGCCGAAGCGGCCGGCGCGCGGCCCATCCCCGCCGGTGCCGCCCCGGTCTTCAGCGCCTGGACCATCGCGTCTACGTCGCACGACGCGGGACGGTTGTAGGGCAGGCGGGAAAGCACCATCGCCATACCGCAGGTGTCGGTCACACCTGCGAACACCAGCCCGCTCCCAACGAACGCGGCGAGGAGGCCGAACAGCGGGTTCAGGCCGACGGCCAGGAGCCCCCCCGTGGCGGCGAGCGCACCGGCGACGATCCGGACCTGGCGCTCCAGCGACACGCGCTCCGCTCCCCGGGCGACGCGCTGCCCGGCGGCGACCCACCCGTTCACGCCGCCGTCGAGCACGTGCAGGTTCGGCATCCCGGCCTGGCGCAGTGCCTCCTCGGCCTTGCGCGCCCGGTTCCCCGACTGGCACACGAGCACCACGGGCGTTTCCACGTGCGCCCGGATCTCGTCCCCGTGCTCGCCCAGCGTATCGAGCGGCACGTTGTAGGCGCCGGGGATGTGAACGGACTCGTACTCGCCGGGCGTCCGCACGTCCAGCAGCCGGATGCCGGGCTGTTCGCGCAGCAGCGCCGCAAGTTCTCCCGCCCCCACTACCGGGGCGATCGGCTGATTGATCTTCATCATCGCTATCGTATGTCGTTTACGGGATTCCGTCCGGGGTGCGACAAGCCGCACCAACTAAATAACTATATAGTTGTATTGCGCTGGGGTCAACCCCTTCGGCGCCGGCCTCACACGGTGTCCGCACGCTCGTTCCTGCCGCCGGTACCGCGGCCATCGCGCCTCGGATCGCCTGGGTGCGCCCCGTTGCAAATCAGCCCCCTGACCTCCCGCCGACCCGTGCTGGGGGCGGTGCTCGCCGGAGCAGGTATGTTCCTGCTCGCGGATCTCTACCCGCGGAGCACCAGGCGACGGACTCCCTCGGTGTCTTCGTCCTCGCGCTTCTCGTCCTGGCCCGGCGGGCCGGCGCCACGGTCGGACGGGAGCCCGACGCGACCTGACGCCGCCGCAGCTACGCGGGCGCGCTCCCGGCCACGCGGTCCACCACGCGCCGCAGCTGTTCGCCAACCGCCTTCGCGACCGGGGCGACCTCAGGATTGTCAGCGAGGGAGAGGGCAACTTCCGGGTCCATGGCCAGCACTTCGCTGGTTCCTTCCCGCTCACCCGCGCGAACGACCACGTTGCAGGGGAGGAGGAGCCCGATGTCCGGCTCGGCGCTGAGCGCGCGGTGGGCCATGCCCGGGTTGCACGCACCCAAGATGACGTAGGGCCGAAAATCCACGTCGAGCTTCTTCTTCAGCGTGGCGGCCACGTCGATCTCGGTGAGTACGCCGAAACCCTCGCGGGCCAGTTCCTCGCGGGTGCGCTCGACCGCCTCCGGGTAGGGTAGCCGCACCGTCGCCGAGATGGCGTATCGGCTGGTCTGCGTTGCCATTTTGTTCCTCCTCCGCATTCAGTGATGCGGGCTTCACCGAGATGTTCGGTGTCGCCGAAAGTCATGCCGGGCGGATTGCCTCACCCGGACAAATCAACTATATTGGAATATGCTTATGGAATCAAGGAGAAAGGAGTTGCCGTGGCCATGCTGCCGCTTACCCCGGAGATGATCGCGCTGGTCGCCGAGCGCTTCAAGGCGCTGGGCGAGCCTGCGCGACTGCGCCTGCTGCACGCCTTGCGGGAAGGCGAGCGCACGGTGTCGGAGTTGATGGAAGATACGGGCTTGAGCCAGGCCAACGTTTCCAAGCACCTGCAGCTCCTCCATTCGCTCGGCTTCGTCACCCGTCGCAAGGAGGGGCTGTACGTGCGCTACGCCCTCGCGGACGCTGACGTGTTCGCGCTCTGCGACCTCATGTGCGGCCGCCTGCAGGCAGAGACAGAGGCGAGGCGAGAGCTGTTCGCGGTCTCTTGAGGTGCGCGCTCGCGCTGCGTTCCGAAACCGCGCATGTCCCGTACTCGCTCTGCGACATCATGGGCCGCCTGCACGCTGGGGCCGAGCCCGCCACGGGATCTTCGCCGGCTCCCCCCGGTCACCCGCTCCCGCCTCGCGCCAAGAAGCCGTCCAGACCCGCCTCGTCCAGCGCCGGCGCGAACATGTATCCTTGGCCGAACTCGCACCCCAGTTCCCGCAGCTGGTCGCGGAGTTCCCCGGTTTCCACCCCCTCGGCAACGACGTCCATTCCCAGGCCGTGGGCCAGAGAGATGACGGCACGGATGATCTCAGCGTCGCCCTCGCGGCCGTGCATGAACGATTGGTCGATCTTCAGGGATTGTACGGGGAGGCGATGCAGATAGAACGGCCAGGGACGAGTAGCCGGTGCCGAAATCGTCGATGGCGAACTGGATTCCGCGCGCGCGAAGCTCCTCGAAGATGCGGAGAGCCGAGCCGGACGGCTCCACGAGGACGCTCTCGGTGATCTCGAGCGACGGCTGGAACTTAAGGCGAGCCGCGTCGTGGACTGGGAGTTCGTCGAGGAAGACCGGGTAACGAATGGACCCCGGTGCACTGGAGCGGGCCGGCTGGTACGTGGAGCGCTACGGCGCCAGGACGCTAAAGCGCTCAGACTCGCCATCTCCCCTCTCGGGTCCTCGCTGACCAGCCATAGCTCCGCTCCTGAATCTGATTCCAGCGACGGGTAACGGCCAGATGGCCTCCGGACCCGCTGGCACCACGTCCAGCGATGAATGAACAACCCCGGCTTCTTTACGCGGGACCACGCCAGGGCTCAAGCCCCCCGCTAACGGCGTGTACGGGACGACCAGTGGATCCCGGCAATCAGCCATCCCGTACCGTTGCGGGTAAGTACCATCAGCTCCGCGCCGGAGGAGTTGATCTGCCGGCCCCGGAACTCCCCCTGCGTCGTGCTCGTGGATACCGCCCATGCGACATTGTCCCGTATGGTGACCCGGACCGGGCCCCGCTCGCTCCGCACGGCTCGCGCGAACTCGATGTCTCCCGGCAGGTGGTGACCGCGGTACTCCGCCCGGGTCTCCACGCCCCCGCTCTCCAGGATCGTGGCTTCCGGGGCAAGGAGGGCCAGGGCGGCCGCGCTGTCTCCCGTCGCGAGCGCGCGGTGAAACCGCTCGACGACCGCCGCCGCCGCCGCTGAGTCCGATCGGGCCTGGTTCCCCACGGCCGGAGCCGGCCTGCCCGGCCCCATTCCGCTGCCCCGCTGCGGCACGTCGAAGACCATCGTCGCCCAGTGCGCGTCCCAGTCTGCGCCGGAACCCCGATCGGCCGGCACGATCTGCAGCGTGCGGACGTTCCACAGGCCGATGCGGTCGATGAAGACGTGCGCCACGCCGTTGCCGTCCGTCTCCAGGTGCGGGTCCTCGCCCAGGACCCCGGTGCCGCCGCCGCGAGGCGCGGCACCGGCGTGAAGCCGTGCATGGGCGAGGGGACGGCCGCGGTAGAGGAGGCGCACGGTGAGCGTGTCGCCGAGCACGACCGTAGACGGATCAGCCAGCGGCACGATCTCCAGCGGGTGTCCGGCAACGCGCTCCCAGGCACGCGGGCCGCCCCGGCCCACCTCCACGAACGTCTTCGCATACTTGGCGTACCGGCGCGTCACGCTGTCCCTGGTGGGAAGCAGGCCCTCGCGCCCGTACCGCTCCAGGGCCTCGGGAGCCCCCTCCAGTTCCAGGTAGCGCCGGAACGACTCCGCCGACTCGCGCGCCGAGCGGGGATGGAGCCTCACGGCGACGATCCGCTGTCCGGGAGTGGCAGGCCGGCTTCGGAGCACCAGGGAGGTGCCGGAGTGCGACAGGTTCCGGATCGCCTCCTCGCTCCCCGCGGAGATCACGCGGGCGTCGGCCACGCGGTCCAGGGCAACCGCGGATTCGCTGGTGGGGAACAGGCTGCTGGTCTGCCCCCGTACCTCAATCCATCCACCGGGCGTGACCCGGAATGCGTCGGGGACCAGCCAGAAGTCGTGGGCAAAGAGCGCGGTCGCGGCGGCTACGACCGCGATCAGGGCTGCCCCGGCGCGGAGGGCGGGGCGGAGAACCCGGCGAGAGTGCGTCATGGAAAGTTCCTGTGTCGGTGAAGGGTCAACCGAGCGATTCGCGCCGCAGCAGCTGCGCGTTGATGGCCACGATCACGGTGGAGAACGACATGAGCACGGCGCCAACGGCGGGCGAGAGCACCACGCCCCAGCGGTACGCCACGCCAGCGGCCAGCGGGATGGCGACGATATTGTAGCCGGCCGCCCACCAGAGGTTCTGGATCATCTTCCGGTAGGTGGCGAGAGAGAGAGCGATGATGCGCGGAACGTCGCGGGGGTCGCTGCGCACCAGCACCACGTCGCCGGCCTCCACCGCCACGTCCGTCCCGGCGCCGATGGCGACGCCCACGTCGGCGCTGACCAGCGCGGGCGCGTCGTTCACCCCGTCGCCCACCATCGCCACGCGCTTCCCGCGCGCCTGCAGCTCGCGGATCCGATCCGCCTTGTGCTCCGGCAGCACCTGGGCGAAGACCGTGTCGATTCCGAGCTCCTTCGCGACGGCGTCGGCCACGGCCTGCGCGTCGCCGGTCATCATCACCACCTCGATGCCCGCGTCATTCAGGCGCCGCACGGCCTCCGCCGACTCCGGGCGGATCGCATCCGCGGTAGCGAACATCGCCACGGCACGCCCGCCCTCCAGCATGAACATGGCGGCGCGGCCCGCCTGCGCCGCGCGGTCGGCGGCCTCGGCGAGCGCTGGCGGCGGGACGACGCCTTCCGCCACCAGCAGGTTGGGACCGCCGACCATGAGGGCGCGTCCCTCCACCCGCGCGCGCACGCCGCGCCCGGGGATCGCGGCAAACCCTTCGGCGGCGGGCGGCGTGATGCCGCGCTCCTCCGCGCTCGTGACGATCGCGCGCGCGATCGGGTGCTCGGAGTCGCGCTCGACCGCGGCAGCCAGCCGGAGCGCTTCCGCCTCGTCCATCCCGTCGACGGCCATGTCCACCACCCGGTGCTCGCCGAGCGTCAGGGTTCCCGTCTTGTCGAAGACGACAGCAGTCAGGTTGCGCGCCTCCTCCAGCCCGCGCCGGTCGCGCACCAGCAGCCCACCGCGCGCGCCCACGGTGGTGGAGATCGCGATCACGAGCGGCACGGCCAGCCCCAGCGCGTGCGGGCAGGCGATCACCAGCACCGTCACCATCCGCTCGATCGCGAACGCGGGGTCGCCCGGCCGGATCGCGAGCCAGGCGGCGAGCGTCGCGACGCCGGCGACGATGGCGATAATGGTCAGGTAGAAGGCCGCCCTGTCCGCCAGCGCCTGCGCACGCGAGCGCGACGTCTGCGCCTGTTCCACCAGGCGCATGATCCCGGCGAGGGCCGTGCGCTCGCCCGTGCCGGTTACACGCACGCGGAGGGAGCCCTCGCCGTTCACGGTGCCGGCGATCACGGTCTCGCCCCCACGCTTCTTCACTGGCCGCGACTCGCCGGTCAGCATCGACTCGTCGACGGAGCTCTCGCCCGAGACGACGGTGCCGTCCGCGGGAACGCCGGCGCCGGGCCGCACGAGCACCATGTCGCCGTCCTGCAGCTGGTCGATCGGCACCTCCTCCATCCCCTCGCCGACCAGTCGCACGGCGGTGTTCGGCAGCAGCTTCGCCAGCTCCTTGAGCGCGCCCTGTGCCTGAGTGATGGATCGCATCTCGATCCAGTGGCCCAGGACCATGATGGTGACCAGCGTCGCCAGCTCCTCCCAGAGCGGCATGCCGGGGAAGCCGAGCGTCACCGCCACGCTGAACACGAAGGCCACGGTGATGGCGAGAGAGATCAGCGTCATCATCCCCGGCAGCCGTGCCTTCAGCTCGCCGAGGGCGCCCTGGAGGAAGACGATCCCGCCGTACAGGAACACGGCGGTCCCGAAGACCGGCGGGATCCACCCCGAGCCCGGGAACGCCGGCGCGTGCCAGCCGGTGAGGGACATCAGCATGTGCCCCCACAGCACCGTGGGGACGGTGAGTGCCAGCGTCAGCCAGAACTTGCGCCGGAAGATCTCCACGCTGTGGCCGGCGTGCTTGTCGTGCTCCTCGTGGCCGGAATGCGCCCCATGAGCGCTGTGCACGCTTGCGTGGGCGAGCGGATGCCCATCGCCCGCCGGCGGTTCGGTGCCGCCGGTCGGCGTCTGGGGGCGTCCGTGATGGCCGTGGTCGCTCATGGCCTGACCTGACCCGCGTAGAGAGTGGCTGCTACGACCGCAGATTGGGCGACGACATAGATGTGGCGGTGATCGGCAAGGGTTGGGTATGCGCCTGCTATTTTACTCTCAATAAAACTACACCGCAACCACTCGCTTCCTTGGCTGGTTCTCAAACGACCTGTCCGCTCGTGCCGTAAATATGCACGCTCTGCAGTTCAGGCCGGCTTCATGGCGCATGGGCGGTGACGTGGCCACCAGCACGGCGGTGACCAGGAGAACGAGGGCACCGATCACGAGCCGAATGAGAATCGCGAGTTCTGCTCGAGTCGAGGATCAGGGACACCAGCTCGTCCACCGTGGCGTCCGACACGTCCGTCGGGCTCACGCAGGCGGGATCCACCATTCACCAGGCACGCTGTTCCGCCCGTTCATCTCGCCGTTTGCACTCCTCCGCGGGCTCTGGTGCCAGTGACCGGCTGCTTGCGCTGTGCCCGGGCGAAACCAGAGATTGCCGGATGGACCTTCCCGTCCCTGCACTCTCGATCCCGGACGGGTGGGTATGGAAACGCGCGCTCGCAGGACGCGCGTTCCTTGTTTTCCCTTCCTGGCCGATCCTCGGTGTACGGAACCCATGACCCAGGCACCGGAAAAACGCGGGGACGCCGGCGACTTGGCGGCGAACGCCGGGGGGCACCACGACGCCTTTGCCGCGGCACTGGCCCAGACGTCGGACGGGGTAATCCTCACCGACGCCTCGGGAACGATTACCTTCGTCAACCAGGCGGCCCGGCGCATCCACGGGGTCGCCAGGCTGGGGGTGCCCGTGGACTCCTACAGCAAGTCGTACGGGCTCTTTACGCTACGGGGGGAGCCGTACGCCCCCGGCGACCTGCCGCTGGCTCGCGCCGTGGCGCGCGGTGAAACCGTCGTGGACGCGGAGTGGAAGATCCTGCGGCCCGATGGCACGATGGTCATTGCGCAGGGGAGCGCGGCGCCGGTGGTGGACGAGGACGGACGGCAGATCGGCTCCGTTCTCACGCTCCGCGACATCACCGGGCAGCACGAGGCGCGCTCGCGGCTGGAGGAGCAGAACGCGCTTCTCCAGGAGCAGGGGCTGGAGCTGGAGCTGGTCAACCAGCAGCTCCAGGAGCAGACGATCGAGCTGGAGGCGCAGACCGAGGAGCTGCAGGCGACGGCCGCCCAGCTGGAGGAGCGCACGGAGGAGGCGGAGTCGGCACAGCGCACGGCCGAGGCGCAGCGTGCCCGCGCGCAGAGCATCCTGGAGGCAATGGCCGACGCGCATTTCGTGCTCGACGCGGAGTTCCGCTTCGCGGCCGTGAACGGGGCCATGGAGCGCAGCACCGGCTTGGCCCGCGAGGCGCTCCTGGGCCGCAGCATCTGGGAGGCATTCCCGGGCACCGTGGGCAGCGTTTTCGAGCGGCACTACCGGCGCGTAGCCCTGGATAAGGTCGAGGCGCACTTCACCCACGACTACAGCGACGGACGGCTCGATCTGGTCGCCGACGTGGACGCCTACCCGGCCGCCGACGGAGGCCTGGTCGTATTCTGGCGCGACGTCACGGAGCGCGAGCGCGCGGCCGTGGCGCTCCGGGAGAGCGAGAGCCAGTTCCGCACGCTGGCCGATGCCATCCCCACGCTCGCCTGGACGGCCCGCGCGGACGGCTACATCGACTGGTACAACGCGCGGTGGTACCAGTACACCGGCACCACGCCCGGGCAGATGGAAGGGTGGGGATGGCAGTCGGTTCACGACCCGGCCGCCCTTTCCGGCGTGCTGGAGGGTTGGCGCGCGTCGATCGCGAGTGGAAGGGCGTTCGAAATGACCTTTCCGCTGCGGGGCGCCGACGGGCGCTTTCGTGCGTTTCTGACCCGCGTCATGCCCGTGACGGACACGAACGGGCAGGTGGTGCGCTGGTTCGGCACCAACACCGACGTGGAGGCCGAGCGCGCCGCGCGCGACGAGGCCGTGGAGGCTGCCTCGCGCACCGAGCGGCTCCAGACGCTCACCGCGGCACTCGCCGCTACCATCACCGTGGAGGATGTCGCCGCCGTGGTCGTTGCCCGGGGGGTGGCCGCCGCAGGGGCAACGACGGGCGCGCTCTTCACACGCGTGCCCGGCACCGATGAAGTGGTGATCGTGCGGCAGTCGGGTCTGGACGATGCCGTTCTCGCGCGGTACGGACGGTTCACGCTCGACATGCCCGGCCCGGGAGCGGCCTGCCTCAATACCGGTGAGCCCATCTTCATCGAGGCGCAGGACGGGCCCGACGGGCTCTTTGCGCGCTTTCCCGAAATCACCGATGTATGGCGGCGCCTGGGTACCCATGCGCTCGCGACGGTGCCCCTCTCGGTGGCCGGGGAGGTGATCGGCGCCATGTCGTTCACCTTCAATGCTCCGCGCCCGCTCCCGCCCCACGACCGCGCCTTCTTTCTCGCCATCGGCCGGCAGGCCGCGCAGGCGATCGAACGCGCCCGGCTGCTTGCCGCCGAGCGCGAGGCCCGCGCCGAGGCCGAGGTCGCGAACCTGGCCAAAACCGAGTTCCTTTCGACGATGAGCCACGAGCTGCGAACACCGCTCAACGCGATCGGCGGGTACGCGGAGCTGCTGGAGATGGGGCTCCGGGGGCCCGTGACCCCGGAGCAGCTCGCCGACCTGGAGCGGATCCGCCGTGCAGGGCAGTACCTGCAGTCGCTCATCAACGACATCCTGAATTTTGCTCGCCTGGACGCGGGGCAGGTGCAGTTCGAAATGTGCGACGTGTCGGTCGCGCAGGTCACGGAGGACGTGTTTGACCTCGTACTCCCGCAGCTGCGCGAGCACGGACTGGAGCACAGGCGCGAATGCACGCCGGGGGGGGCGGGGTCTCCGCCCTTGGCTCGCGCCGATCCGGAGAAGCTTCGGCAAATCCTGCTCAACCTGCTCACCAACGCGATCAAGTTCACCCCGCGGGGCGGCCGCGTGAGTGTGACCTGCGCCGAGCCGGACGGAGAAGGCGCCGGGACTCTCCACATCCGTGTGTCCGACACCGGGCGGGGAATTCCCGGCACGCACCTGGGCCGCATCTTCGATCCGTTCGTGCAGCTGGATCGCCAGCTCACGCGAGATTCGCAGCAGGGGGTGGGGCTTGGCCTTGCCATCAGCCGGGACCTGGCGCGCGGCATGGGAGGCGATCTCACGGTCCAGAGCACGCCGGGCGCCGGATCGACGTTCACGCTCACGCTGCTCCGCGGCCAGGGCGAGGTCGCCGAGTAAAGCAAGCTACCCTTATGGCCGTATCGGCGGTGCCGTGGCTACCAGCACGGCAGTCACCAGGAGAACCAGCGCACCGATCGCGATCTCCACCCTGGCGGAGCGGCGGAGCCGCGTGGCGCCGAGCTCGTCCCCGAGTGCCGGTTTGACCTTGAGCCAGTTGTACGCCCCGGTGGCGAACACTCCAGAAAGCACCCCGAGCTTTACGAGCAGCGTCCGCCCATAGCCGCTTTCCCAGAGCGCGGGGATACTTCCCATGTGCAGCCAGGCCGCGAACAGCCCCGTCAGCATCAGCGCGCCTGCAAAGGCCAGGGCCGTCGGGGAAAAGGCGTTCACCAGCGCCGCGACGGCCGGCCCGCGCTCTTCGCGCTCCAGCCGCATGGCCGCCGGAATGCCCGCCGCGACCAGCACCAGGAGTCCTCCGATCCACCCGCCGGCCGCCATCACGTGGAGCGCGTCGGCGAGGATGGCGAGCGGACCCAGCCGGGGGACGGCGGCGGCGTGGCCGGACAGCGCGGGCGCGAACGCCAGCGCAAGTGCGCCGACACCCGCCAGCAGCCATGGCGCGCCCGGGATTGCCTGAGCACCGAGCGTGGCCGCACCACTCCGCTGTCCCGGCTCGCCGTCATCATAGGCCGGCGCAGGGGCGGAAGCGGAGCCGACCAGCACCGGGATGGGCTCGGCAGGTGCGGCCTCCCTGACTGGCCCAAGCTGCAGGCGTGGCCTTGCCGCCGCCGCGAAGCCCGCAAGGGCCAGTGCCGTTCCCACGGCCTGCAGCAGCCACCCCCATCCCCAGAGCGTCCGCGTGAGCATCGTGCCCACCAAGGCCGGCTCCAGCACGCGGGCCCCGCCGTGCAGTGCATACGACTGCGCGTACAGCCGGAGCACGGCCGCGATGCCCACCAGGGCCGAGGCGGCCAGCCCGAGGCGGGCCGCCCGCGCCGCCGCGGGGCCGAGCAGGTGGTCAAAGCCCGAGGACCCCTGGCGCCGGGTCAGCGGCAGCACGGCGAAGCGGAACGCCGTGGCTCCGATGACGCCGGTGAGCGCCAGGTAGGTGAGCCAGCGCACCAGCACGTAGAGCGGGGACTCGGCGTCGAACCCTTCGCCCGACGGCAGTGCCGTAGGGTCGTGGTGGGTGACGGGGGGCGGTTCCGCGCCGGGTGCCACGGGACCGGCCAGACCGGCCGCGCCAGGGGCGATCACGAACGTGTAGGTCCCGCGGACGGGATGGCCGTCCGCCCCCGCCACCTGCCAGGCGACTGTGTAGATGCCCGCCATGAGCCCGCCCTGGACCGGCGCGATCAGCACCGTGGCCGAGTCGGGATCGAGCGCCAGCGGCCCCAGTTCGACGGAGGCGCTGTCGGGTCCGATCAGCTGCAGCCGCGCGACCGCCAGCTCGACGCTCTCGTTGAAGGTGAGCCGAAGCTCCCGCGGGGGGGTGGAGAGGTGGGCGCCCTGGCCCGGTTCCGACCGCTGGAGGGCGCCATGTGCGTGCACCCGGGCGGGCAGGAGCAGCGTCAGCGTGGTCAGGAGCAGCCTGAGCGCCGCTGTCCATCTCCCGCGAGCGTTCCCGGGACGCATGCGAAAGACGCGGGCGGTGAAGGGTCCGTGCATACAGGCTATGTCTCCCTTGCCGTCGGGGGCGGGCAAGCCGCCGGCCCGGCGGGGGTCCGGTGGGACCCTCGCCGTCTCGTGTGGAACGGCACGTGGTTGTCTGGGTTGGCGGCTACCCTGCGGCGCGGCGGACGCGCATCACGGCTGCGTCATCACACGGCGCACGCCAGGATCCGACCAGGCTTCGCGCAGCGCGGGGTCCTGCTGGATCTCACGCTGGACCGTGGGGTCCCGCACCAGCTCTCCCGCAAGGTCCAGGAGCTTCCGGGTGCCTTCGTCGGCTGCCCGGTTGCGCGCTGCAAGGGCACCCGATGCGTGGGCCATCCCCGCGTGCCCGCGGGCGCTGACGGCGGCGGGCGTATGCTGCATTCCGGCGTGCGCGCCAGCGGCCGCGGAGGTGCCCTGCCCATGCCCCATCGCTGCGTGGGCCGAGCCCCCGGCGCCCCCCTGCTGTGCACGGCCGCTCGCAGCCTGCCCAGCGTGCGCCATGCCCCCGTGGCCGGCACCCTGCGCCTGGGCAGGCGTATGGCCGGCGTGGCCACCCGTAGCCGCGGCCCGGCGCGTTTCGACGGCACCCCCGTGGTTCATGCCGGCGTGCGCGCCCGCCCTGCTCTGCCGTGTACCCGTCGCACCCCCGTGGTTCATCCCGGCATGGTCGGCCCCCGCCGTCCCGGAGCCGGTGGCTCCGGAGTGGCCCATGGCGGCGTGCCCGGTCGCTCCTGCGGACGCGGCGCCGTGCTCGCCGGAGTGGGCCGCGCCCGCTGGCCCGCCGGCGGCCGTGGCTGCGTGGTCCATTCCCGGCATCGTGGAATGGTCCATCCCCGCCATCCCCTGCGCCGCGCCCGAGTCCGCGGCCGTGGTATCGTGCATGGCGTGCGCGCTGCCCGCCGCGGCGGTGGCGGTATCGCGTGCCGCCTGGGCCGGAGGGTCCTCCGATTCGGAGCCCCCGGACCCCGAGCACCCCACCACGGCGAGTGCCGCGGCCAGGCTCAAAGCGTATTTTCCGTACATCAGGCTTCGTCTCCGTCAGGACGCGGGAATGCCGCGTCGGTTTCCTAGTGCCGGTGCTCGGGCGCCGGTGCGGCCGGCTGCCCGCGGCGCAGCTCTGTGAGCCGGCGCTGCACAGCTGGGTCGCTCCAGAGCTGGTGCAGCCGCGGGTCCGAGTGGATCCTGGCCTCGACCTCCGGGTCGGAGAGCAGCCGGACGACGAAGTCGAGCGCCTGCGCGCTGTCGGAGGCCGCCGCCCCGCTCCCCTCCATGCTTCCGTGATCCATCCCCTGCATCCCCTGGCCGCCGTGCATCCTGGCCATCATCTGCTGGAGGACCGGATCCGTCGCGACGCGCTCGCGGATGACCGGATCGGCCATCATGCGCTCGTGCATCTCCATCATGAGCGCCATGTCGGGTGAGCCCGCGGCTCCGTGCTGCATGCCGCGCATGGCGTTCTGGCCCTGCGCGCCGGCGGTGTTCCGGTGGCCCATCGCTGCGTGGTCCTGCGCGCCCGCCTGCGCGGGCGCCGGTTGCCCGTGGCCCATGGCGACGTGATCCTGCGCGCCGGCCTGCGCCGGTGCGGGCTGCGCGTGGCCCATGGCGGCGTGATCCTGCGCCCCCGCCTGCGCCGGCTGCGGAGTGCCGGCGCCGTGGTTCATGCCCGCCATGTTGCCGTGCGCCACCACCGCCCCGCGCGCCACGGTGGGCTCGGGGAAGCCGGCCAGGAACCCGGTGACGGGGCCGCCCATGTTCTGGACGCCCATCATCTGGCTCATCTCGCGCCACTCGGCCTCGGTCATCACGAACGACGTGTTGTCGCGGTACCGCTCCGCCGCCCGCAGGATCTCCTCGCGCTTCTTCTCCCTCGGCACCTCCGGCGACGCCAGGATGTCCGAGATGACGTCGTGCATCCCGTGCAGGTTGTCGAAGATGATCGCGGCCTCCGGGTACCGCGCCGCGAACGTCGGCGCCACCGCCGCCGTCATCGGCATCAGCCGCGGCATGTTCTCCGGCGCGTTCTCCAGCATCTGGCGGAACCGCGCGACCGTCGCCGTCACCCCCGTCTGGCGCTCCTCCGTCGTACGGCCGAGCATCAGCGGCTCATAGAGTCCCACCTGGAGCCAGTGGTAGCCCCAGATCAAGCCGTTGAACTTGGGCCAGCCATCACGGAACGCCGTGGAGTAGTACTGCCCCTCCATCAGCTCCATGTTCTTCGGAACCGAGCTGAACGCCAGGTCCGGGCGGCTCTTGTAGTAGCGGAGCAGGTCCGCGATCTCCGCGTCCTTCTCCGCCTGCGACAGCCGGTCGTCACCGAGCACGTCGTAGATCTGGCGGTGGAGCAGGTGCGCCCACTCGAACATGAGCTTCGCCTCGGGGGCGAGCTTCACGTACGCGATCTCGATCGCGCCCTCCTCCAGCGGCAGCCGCGGCGGGCTCACCAGCAGGCGGCGGGTGATGAAATTGTACTCGCGCTCCTCCAGGTCCGACGCGGGCGCACCCGGCTTCGTGTACAGCTTCTCGTACAGAATCGCGTGCCCGTAGTCGAACGCGTTGAACAGGCGGTCGGCCCCGGGATAGTTGCGCCGGAACACCCAGTTGTGCTCGGCCGGCATGTAGAACTGCTCGTACTGCTGCGACCACTGCGCGTGGACCGGCTCCGCCAGCGCTCCCAGGCTCAGCGCCAGGGCCGCTGCGCCGATCGCGGCGCGGGCTCGGGACTGCATCGTCATCACGTCATCCTCCAATCAGGTCAGGACCGGCCATGGTGAACCGTCCGGAATCGTATGCTCTAGCGGATCGGGAGCAGGCTGCGCACCGCGAAGGCGTGCGCCGCCCCGAAGGTGAAGAACCAGCCCTGCTCGCCGCCGGCGAAGCGGCGACCGACGCCGAAATCGATGTTGAACTGCGGGCTCGTCTGGTAGCGGAAGCCCGCCTCGGCCGTCCACGCCAGCTCCTCGTCCTCCACCAGCGGCTGTTCCGCGAACACGTTCGCGGTGACCAGGAGGGAGCGCAGCGGGAAGGTGCGGTCCACGGCGACGCCCGCCATCCAGCGCGACGCCTCGCCCACTTGGTCGCCTTCATCGGCGTCGGAGCCGAGCGTGTACTGGCCGTTGACGTGGAAGCGCGCCCACGAGAAGGTGCGGGTCGCGATCCCCTTCAGCGACGTGTACGCGCGGTCCGGGGCGAGGCCGCCGACCGGCAGCAGCACCTCGGCGCCCACGGCGAGCGCGGGCAGCGTGCGCGTCTCCACGTTCAGGTTGTGGAGCGCGGCGATCTCGATCCCCGCCAGGCCTCCAGTCCTGCCCTCCTCGCCGGCGTCCTGGTACGCGAGCGGAAAGCCGACCTCGAGCTGCGTGCGCGGCAGGATGCCGTAGGCCAGCTCGGGCGCGATCTCCCAGTGGTAGGCGCCGCCGCTCTCCCGCTCCATGCGGACCGGCGCCAGTTGCAGCTCGAAGGCGTACCGCTCGACGGGGTAGGCGTCCTCGATCGTCACGGGACGGCCCTTGTCGGTGTTGTAGTAGTCGGTCTGCGCGGCCGCGGGGCGCGCCAGGGCGACTCCGGATGCCACCACGGCCGCCGTGGCCGCCAAGATTCGAGTCCTCATTCCTCTTCATGCCTTGGTGTCGGGCTTCGTCGTAGTCGGGAGGTCCGCCCCCGACCGCTTGATTTTACGCAGCATAAAACGTGCTCGCAAGGGGAGCAGCATTCGCGAACCTGATTGCCGTCCTGGTACGGCTGTCGTTCACCGCGGTACGCCCAGAGCTGTCCCTACGTGGCGACGATTTCGCCGCGTAGCATGCCCATGCCGCAGGCGAACGAGTACGTTCCCCGCTCGGCGGGGGTGAATTCCACGGTGGTTGTCTGGAACGGGGGCAAGGCCAGCCGAATGCCGAACTCGGGGATCGTCACGACGTCCGAGCAGCCGGACGCCTCCTGCCGGTCGAAGGTCAGCCGGACGGGCCGCGCGGCTTTCACGCGCACCGAATCCGGTGTGTATCCACCCTCCACCCGGACCACCACCTCCTGCATTCCCCGTAGCGAGTCGTTCTCGGAAGTGTGCATCTCAGCAGCTGCCCTGGATGGTGATCGTCGTCTCGTCCATCGTACGCATCTCCGCCCGGACCTAATACCCCCTGCCCCTATCGGGGACGATCCCAATATGCATACTCCCTCCTCCTATGTCAAGGCTTCGCCCTGCAGGTGCTGCTGGCCGGCGATGTGCTACATTTCGTGCTGAGCGCCGATCGTCGCGTAGTGGGTAGAACGAAGGAGAGGCCCGGCAGCTGCCGGGCCTCTCCACGATTTCGTTCGTGCCTGCTGACGCTACGCCACCGGCGCGTGCGGGCAGAGCCGGCCCGCCTGGCGCGGAACGTCCCAGCGGCAGAACAGGTGGCCGAACGGGGACTCCCCGGGATGGCCACAATGGTTGGACGGGTGCGCCATGTGGTCCACGGGCAGCGGGTGCGACATGATGGCGCCCGAAGCGCCCACCAGCGCCAGTGCGAGCATCGCCCCCACCACCGACCTGCGCGTCAGCCGGCTCACGGGGGCCGGCTCTTCGCCGGCGAGCCGGCGGATGCGGCGGTCGAGGAGGTTCATGCGCTGCGCGAAACCGACTCCCTCCCCCCACGCCGGACCCGCCGTGCGCCAGGACGCGAGCGACAGGATCGCCGAGGCGAGCGCGAGCGGCTGCTCCCGGGCCGCGCGGTCGTCGGCCTGGATCTCGGCCTCGTCCGCCACGTCGTCGGCCAACCGGCGGAGCACGGGCAGCCAGAAGAGGGTGAGCGCCAGGAGCCGCAGCAGCGACAGGCGCAGCGGATCCCGCCGTGCCACGTGCGCCCCCTCGTGGGCCAGCACCGCCTGCAGCTCATTCGCGGAAAGCCGGTCCGCCAGCGCGGCGGCCACGTACACCCGTGGACGCAACCAGCCGGCCGTGAAGGCCGGGTTGGGAAGCCCGCGGACCACACGAACGGTGGCCGGATCAATCTTCGCTGCCGCCGCGGCTGTCCAGAACGCATCCCCCTCGGCCGGAGCGGCGGAATGCAGAGAGGCAAGCGTTGCCCGTACCCGGCGTGCAGCCCTGAACCGGTCGTAGAGGGCGTAGGCCAGGCCCACGACGAGCAGGACGTGGAAGAGAAGGTGCACCGGGCGCAGGAGGGTGTGCAGCGCAATCAGGCACAGCGCCCCGAGGTGATCCTGGCCGCGCAACCCCTGCTCCAGCCCCGCCGCGAAGTGGTGGCCGAACAACGGGCTCACGCTGAACAGCAGCAGCGTCCCGATCCCGAGCAGCAGCGTCCGGCGGTGCGCCTCCTCACGGGTAACCAGCGCCGGGCTGCGTCCGGGGGCTGTCGCGCTCATCGGCTGCCCTGCTCCTTCATGCGCTTTTCGATGAGCCGCGCGAGCTCGGCGAACTGCTCCGGGTCACGCTCGGCAAGCACGTCGACGAACGAGGCGGTCACCGCGTCGGCGCCGAAGGAAAGGATGCCCTCCACGACCTGTCGCGAGGCCTTCGTGCGGAACTCGTCCTCGCTTAGCGTAGGCTCGTAATGGAGGAGGTCGTCCTGCTTCTCACGCCGCAGCAGACCCTTCTCCACCAGCTTGTTCAGGATTGTGATCACCGTGTGGATCGCGACGGCATGTTCCATCACCACGCGTTCGTGGACGACCCGGGCCGATGCTGGCCGCCCGAGCACCCACGCGACGCGCATCACGCGGGCTTCCAGGTCGCCCAGCACCTTTGCCAAGCCCTGTGCGGACAGGCGTACCGTATCCTGGATCCGGACTCCGTCGGAATCGTTGGGCTCGCGACTCGGCATGTGCGCTTGGACAGGTTCAGGACGACATTCGGCTCGATCGCGTAAAGATACGCAGCGATTTTACGCCGCGTAAAGAGCCCGGTTCCCCAACTGCCAGCCTTTCATCCGCGTGCGTCGTCCGCGACGCGTTACTTCACCTGTTTCAGGTCCTGGTAGTCGCCGCGGGTCCTGAGCGTCAACGTGACCGGCGCGCTCCCCCGGTTCCGCCAGAACCAGCCGTGCATGCCGTCGAACGCGGCGACCAGCACCCCGGTGTCGGAGGCGAGTCGCTGGCCTTTCTCGTAGCCGTGGTACGCGGTGCCGGGCCTGTCGGCGTGGGTGTCGAAGTTCACCACTCCGCCCGTCACCGACCATTCGAAGTTCACGCGCGCGCCTTCGCGCATCGCGAGCTTGATCTCCTTGCCCTCACCCGGCGCCAGCGTGAGCTCCGTCACGTGCGAGTTGGCGGAGTCCGCCGGCGGCGTGGAGGTCGTCGTAGACGCCGCCGGGGCCGCGGCCTGGCTGGCCGGCGCGGGTGCCGCTGGGGACTGTGCCGCGGCCGCTTCAGCGGCATCGGCCGCCTCGGCCTCTTTCGCCAGCGCCATCTTTATCTCGCCCATCTGGGTGAGCCCCAGCACGCGCCCGATGCGGGTGGGGTCGATGCCGTACTCGGCCGGCAGGACGACGGCGACCAGCAGCACCGCGGCCACGGCCAGCGCGATGGCGGTCGACTTCAGCAGGGCGCGGCTCGAGGGAAGCTCGCTCTTGGGAGGTGCGTCTGCGTTGTACATGGTCCGTTATCCGTTCTGAGTGACGAAGAAGCCCGTGAGCTGATAGCCCATCAGCACGAAGCCGGCGGCCATGACCGCCACGTTGGCGGCGTACGCGTGCCTGGAGAAGCTGCTGGTCCGGCGCCAGAACCCCATGGCGATCAGGATTGTGCTCAGCGCCAGGAGCTGCCCGATCTCGACGCCCACGTTGAACGCGATCAGGTTGGGGATCAGCCCGTTCGGCGAGATCTCGAACTCCAGGATCTTGGTCGCGAGCCCAAACCCGTGAAAGAACCCGAAGATGAGCGTGGCCAGCTTGGTGTTGGGCTGCACGCCGAACCACTGCTTGAAGGCGCCCAGGTTGTCCAGCGCCTTGTAGACGACGGACAGGCCGATGATGGCGTCGATCAAAAAGGAGCTGACCCGCACTTCCGTCAGCACGCCCAGCAGCAGGGTCGTCGAGTGGCCGATGGCGAACAGCGACACGTAGACGCCGATTTCCTTCATCCTGTAGAGGAAGAAGATGACGCCCACCAGGAACAGCAGGTGGTCGTAGCCGGTCACCATGTGTTTGGCGCCCAAGTACGCGAACGGCACCAGCAGCACACCCGAGCTTTCCTGGATGTAGCCCTGGTCGCCCGACGCCACGCCGTGCGCGAACGCGTCGTACGGCAGGCCCAGCAGCAGTGCGACGCCGGCCGCCAGGGCGAGCACCGGCAGTGCCCTTCCCGAGCGGGGGAGCAAACGGCCGATTCGGTCGATGATCATGAGTTCTCTTCGCTCAAGGTTGTTTGGATGGCGCGGACCGCCCGCGCCTCCCCGGCGACGGGCATCGCCCGGGCGGGGCCCTGCACGCCGTACCGGCGGTAGAGCGCGGGCACCACGAGCATGTTGAGCACGACGGCGCTGAGCAGCCCGCCCAGCACGACGACGGCCATGGGGCTCTGAATCTCGTTCCCCGGCTCGCCGCCGGCGAGCGCCAGCGGCACCAGCGCAAGCCCGGCCGAGAGCGCGGTCATCAGCACGGGATTCAGCCGCTCCATCGAGCCGCGGAACACCGCCTCGTCCAGCGGCACCCCCTCGCCCAGCAGGTGGTTGTAGTGTGAGACGAGGAGGATCCCGTTCCGCACCGCGATGCCGAACAGGGTGATGAAGCCCACCAACGTGGCCACGTTCAGAACCCCGCCCGAGAGCACCACGGCGAAGACACCGCCCACGAGCGCGAGCGGCAGGTTCACCATCACGAGCATGGCCTGGCGGGTGGACCCGAACTCCAGGAACAGGAGGAGGAACACCGCGGCGAGCGAGACCAGCGACAGGAGCCCGATCGTCCGCGTCGCCTCGCCCGCCGACTCGAACTGCCCACCGTACTCGATGGAGTACCCGGCCGGCAGCTTCACCTCGGCGGCCACGCGCTCCTGAATGTGCTGCACTACGCTCCCCACGTCGCGCCCGCTGACGTTGGACTGCACGACGATCTTCCGCTGCACGTTCTCGCGGCTGATCCCGTTCGGTCCGCGGTCGTTCCGCACCTGGGCCAGGGCGGAGAGCGGCACCTGGACACCCACCGGCGTGTCGAAGCGCGCATTCGCGATCCGCTCCAGGCTCCCGCGCGACGCCTCGTCGAAGCGCACCACCAGGTCGAAGCTCTGCTGGCCTTCCAGCACCTGGCTGGCCACCTCTCCGGCGAATGCCACGTCGATGGCCTCGGCCAGGTACTCCGGGGTGACGCCGTAGCGCGCCATCGCCGCGCGGTCCATCGCGATCCGTGCCTGCGGCACGTCGGCCTGCTGCTCGACGGCGACGTCGGCGGTGCCTTCCACCTTCGCCGCCGCCTGCTTGATCGCCTCGCCCAGCCGCCGCAGCTCGTACAGGTCGGGCCCGAACAGCTTGATGGCGATGCTGGCGCGCGTACCGGAGAGCATGTGGTCGATCCGGTGGCCCAGCGGCTGGCCGATGGTGATCTCCGTGCCCGGCACCATCGCGAGCTTCCGGCGGAGTTCATCCACCGTCTCCTCCAGCTCGTGCCTGGAAAGGTCGAGCCGCACGTCGATCTCGGCGGCGTTGACCCCCTGTGCGTGCTCGTCTAGTTCGGCCCGCCCTGTCCGCCGCGCCGTTTCCCGCACGGCCGGGTGCTCCAACAGGATTTGCTCGATGCGGCGTCCCAGTGCGTTCGATTCCTCCAGCGACGTGCCAGGCACCGTGAGCGCGCTGATCACCAATGATCCCTCCTGGAACTCCGGGAGGAACGCCCGCCCCATGAACGGCACCGCCGCCAGGGCAAGCACCACGGCGGCCACAGCGCCGCCGATCAGGGTGCGCGGATGCCGGAGCGCCGGGCCAAGGACGGCGGCGTAGCGGGCCTTGAGCCAGGTCACCAGCCGGCTCTCGTGCTCCGCCCCCGTCTCCTTCGCGTTCGGGAGCAGGTAGGCGCAGAGCGCGGGGGTCAGCGTGAGCGCCACCACGAGCGACGCCAGGATGGATACGATGTAGGCGATCCCCAGCGGCCGGAGCATCCGCCCCTCCACCCCCGACAGGAAGAAGAGTGGTACGAAGACCACGCAGATGATGAGCGTGGCCGTGGTGATGCTGGCCCGGATCTCCTTCGACGCCTGGTAGATCACCTCGAACGCAGGGAGCCGCTCCGCCTCCGGTTTCAGGCGGTTCTCGCGGAGGCGCCGGAAGACGTTCTCCACGTCGATCACCGCGTCGTCGACCAGCGCCCCGATGGCGATCGCCATGCCGCCCAGCGTCATGGTGTTGATGCTGATCCCGAGCGCCTTGAGCGCGAACACCGCCACCGCCAGCGAGAGGGGGATCGCCAGCACGGAGATGAAGGTGGTCCGGACGCTCCACAGGAAGAGGAAGAGGATGATGACCACGAGGATCGCGCCGTCGCGGAGCGCCTCGATCACGTTGTCCACGGCCGTCCGGATGAAGCTCGCCTGGCGGAACACCCCCTTGTTGACCTTCACCCCCGCCGGGAGCGTCTTCTGGATCTCGTCCAGCGTGGCGTCGATCCGCCGCGTAAGCTCCAGCGTGTTGGTACCGGGCTGCTTGGCCACCGACATCACCACGGCGGGCGCCGCGTTGATGGAGCCGTCCCCCAGCTTGGGCGAGGCGCCCACGCGCACCTCGGCCACGTCCCCGACCAGCACCGGCACGCCGCCGCGCACCGAGACGACGGTGTTCGCGATGTCGGCAAGGCTCTGCGCCCGCCCGATGCCGCGGATCACGTATTCCTGGCCGCGGTCCATGTAGACGCCGCCAGAGGCGTTCACGTTCGCGCCCTCCGCCGCGTGCAGCACCTCGGCCAGCGTAACGCCGTACGAGCGCATCCGGTCCGGGGAGACGAGCACCTGGTACTGCTTGACCTCGCCCCCGATCGGGATCACCTGCGACACGCCGGGGACGGCGAGGAGCCGGCGGCGCACCGTCCAGTCCGCCACCGCGCGCACCTCCATGGGCGTGGCGCGCCGGTCGCCGGTCACCCCCACGATCATGATCTCGCCCATGATGGAGGACACGGGCGCCAGCACCGGCGGCGGCACGCCCGCCGGCAGCGCCGCGGCCACCAGCTGGAGCTTCTCCGCCACGATCTGCCGCGCCTGGAAGATGTCCGTCCCCCAGTCGAACTCCACGAAGACGATGGAGATGCCCTGCGACGTGGCCGAGCGGACCCGGCGCACCCCCGTGGAGCCGTTCACCGCCGTTTCCACCGGGTAGGTAACGAGCGTTTCCACCTCCTCAGGCGCCATCCCGTGCGCCTCGGTGAGCACCGTCACCGTGGGCGCGGTGAGATCGGGAAATACGTCGACCGGCATGCGCGCCGCTGTGACCGCCCCGGCCACCAGGAGCAGCACGGCCGCGGCGGCCACCAGCAGGCGGTTGGCGATGGACCAGCGGATCAGTCCGTTGAGCATCGGCGGCCCCTCAGTGCGCGTGGCCGCCGGACATCGGCGTATTGGACATCGAGGCGAGGCGCACCTGGTACGCGCCCGTCGTCACCACCATCTCGCCCGGCCGGATCCCCTCCAGCACCTCCGTCACCGTTCCGTCGTTCTCGCCCGTCCGCAGCCGGCGCCGCTCGAACGTCTCGCCGCTCACCTGCACGAAGGCGACGGGGATGCCGCCGTCGTCCAGGATGGCACGGGTGGGGATCGCCACGCCGCGGACGCTGCCGCCGGCGGGGATGGAGGCACGGGCGAACTGCCCCGTCTTCAGCGCCCCATCCGGGTTCGGGACGGCGAACACCGCCGGCACCGTGCGGGTCTGCGGGTCCACGGCACTCCCCACGGAGACCAGGCGCGCGGCCGTGTAGGTCCGCGGGTCCCCCTCCACGGTGAAGGTGGGCCGTGCGTCACTCGGGAGCGCCGACGCTACGGCGGCCGGGAGGTTCGCCTTGAGCCAGACGGTGCTCGGGTCGACGAGCGTGAACAGCGGCGCGCCAGCCTCCACGCGTCCGCCGGGCACGAACGCCCGCTCGGTGACGAAGCCCGAGATTGGGGCGCGCACGCGGTAGCGGTAGTCCGCGTCGGGTCCGCCGCCCATCGCCCGCGCCTCGGCCCGCGCGACGGCGAGCTCGTGCCGCGCCTCGTCCAGCCGCCGGGCCGGGATTGCGCCCGCGTCGAACAGGCGCTGGGCGCGCGCGGCCTCGCGCTGCAGCCGCTCCACGTTCTCGCGGATCCGGGCGTAGCCCCCTTCCTCGGAGGTCGGCGACAGCACCGCGAGCACCTGGCCCGCGCGTACCCGTGTGCCCACGGACGGGGCGCCGCGGTTGGCCTCGGCCATGGCGATCCCGCTGGCAGGCGACGAGACCAGCACCTGCGCACCGTCGACGGGTACGATCTCGGCCGCGGCGGACACGGAGCTGGCCACCTCGCGTTCCGTCGCCGGCTCCACCCGGAAGTCGATCACCCACTGCTGCTCCTTCAGGAAGGAGATTCCGCCCGCTTCCTCTTCTTCCCCCTGCTTGGGGAGCTGGCCCTCGTCCGCCCAGACGCGCACTTCCGGGAGCGTGTGGACGCTCGACACCTGCGGGCTCCTGAGCGCGAGCTGCACCTGGTAGGTGCCCGCCTCGCGGACAACGGGGTCCAGCAGGAAGATCCCGTTGCGAGCGGGCTTCGGGATGGTGAACTCCTGCGCCACGCGGCCGTCCTTCAGGAAGCGGACGACCAGCGATCCCGAGACGATCGGCTTGAAGTCCTCCATGTCCGTCAGGTGGATTGCCCAGTTGCCTACCGCCTTTCGGGCGAGCGGGTGCGGGTACTCCAGGAAAAGCTCGGTGTCGCCGTTCCACTGCGTGACCACCTCGCTCGGGTGCTCAGCCTCTTCCTCCGCCCCACCCCGGCGGCAGGAATCGAGCGGCAGCAGGCAGAGCAGCGCGAGGGCGGCCCGGCGGACGGGCATCGTCTTGGTCATCGATCCGTTCCTCCGGTGGCGCGCTCCAGGTCGGCCACGCTGGTCAGGTATTCGGCCAGGAGGGCGTCGGCGCCCTCGCGGGTGGTGCGGAAGGTCTCGGCCGCGTCCAGGAGCTCCAGCAGGCTCGTCTCTCCTTCCGCATACGCCACGCGCGCCGTCGCAAGGAGGGCGCGGGCCCGCGCCAGAAGCCCCTCACGGAGGCGCAGGCGCTCGGCGAGCGCGGCGCGGCGCTCCAAGGCGCGGCGCACGTCCGCCTCGGCCGCGCGCCGGGCGATCGCTACCCGCGTCTCGGCCTGCGCGAGCGCGGCCCGCGCCTCGGCGATCGGCCCCTGGCTGCGGTCGGAGAGGGGCAGCGGGACGGAGACGCCCACCACTGCGCCGGCCATGCCCCCGGCCTGCTCCTTGAGCCCCGCCATCAGCGTCGGGTTCGGGCGGCGGCCGCGGATACGGAGGTCCACCGCCGCGCGCGCCGCCCCCACGTCGGCCTCGGCTGCGCGGATGTCGGCGCGCCGGAGCGCACGGGCCAGCGCCGTGTCCGCCGCGAGCGACGCGGCGTGCAGCGCGATCCCACCGAGGGTATCGGCCGGGAGCACGATGTCGTCGCCGGGTGGCGCGGAGCCGGGCCGAAGGAGGAACGCCAGCTCGCGGCCTGCCTGCCTGAGTTCGAACGCCGCCTCCTCGGAGAGCGTGACGTAGCGGGCTGCCTCCAACTGCAGGCGCTGCAGCTCGTACGCGGAGATGTCGCCCTCGCGAAAGCGTACCTGGCCGGCCTGCTCAGCCGTCCGGAACAAATCGCCGGCCTCGGCGAGAGACGCCAAGCGTGCCTCCGCGGTGGCGGCGCGCAGGTAGGCACGCGTCACGTCGGCCCCCACTCGCGCACGCTCCGCCTCCACCCGCACTTCCGCCGCGGAAACCTCGCGCGTGGCAGCTTCCCGCCGGGCACCCCGCTGGCCGGCAAGGTCCAGCGACTGGCCCACGGAAAGCACCGTCTCATGGGAGACTCCATTTCCGCCAAGCTGCTCGCGGTCCAGCGCCACGGTCGGGTTGGGCCGGGTACCCGCCGTCAGCACGCGCGCCCGGGCCGCGTCGACCGCGCCTCGCGCGAGTTGCAGGTCCAGGCTCCCGGCCTCGGCCGCGGCGAGCGCCTCGTCCAGGGCAACACGACGGGGACCCGGCTGGGAGGATTCCTGCCCTGCCAGCGCCGGTGCGATACAGGGCAGGACGGCAGCCAGGCAGGCGCCTCTCCAGGTACGGCGAAGTGATTTTCGTTGCACGTGTCTGTCTCCTCGGGGCGGGCGAAGCCGCCACGGCCAGGACGCACGCATCGCCCGCGGGATGCAGGTGCGTGCTCTCCCGGATCGCTCGCGCCCCGCACGCTGACGAAAAGGCGTTTGCGGCGCCACGCCCTTGGGCGTGGTTCCGGGAACTTAAAGTTTCGTCGGTGATTACGGGAAACTGCGAGCGGACCGTCCGGCGAACGCATCGCGGAGGTCCTCGGTGGTCAGACGTGGGGCGGGGCTCGGGCGGGATCGCCCGGTGGTGGTGCTCGGGACCGGAGCGCACCGGGCGGCTCGCTCTGGAAGTATTCTGCCTCCAGCTGCACCGGCTCGCGAGATGCCAGAGCCAGGGACGGAAGGGTGAACACCAGCACGTCGCGCCTCACCAGCTTGGCGTCGTCGTGCAGCGCCTGCGGGTGGATGTCCGCGCTGGAGTGGTCGATGGCGGGCCCAGCTTCGGCCACCAGACCGGCGGCGTGCTCGTCGACGTGCCGGCCCTCGTGCACCTCATGCAGTTCGTGCAGAACACCGTGCAGCAGCGGAGTCCCGGCCGCGATCAGGTTCGCGGCCAGGCCCAGCAGCACGAAGAGCGGGCGAAAGCGAGGGGGACGAGCGCACAGCATCCGGCAAAGGTATCCGAGCCGAGCCAGATGGTCAAATACCCCCGGTTTTTCCATTCCGATTCACGATGTCGAGCGAAGGGGTGTGAAGGCGCCCTGCCAGGTCTGGGCCGATCGCGTCGGGCAGAAAGACGAGTTCGTCCGTTCTTGCCCGACCGTACTGAACTCGTTCGAAAACCTTCTTCTTCAAACCCGGTGTGGTGTAGCCCACCTCTCGAGCAACCTTCTTCGGATCGATGGGGATACCCTGATCCATGCAGGCGAGTCGGTGGATGATGTAGGATGTTCTGAATACTGACGGTCTTATCTGGCCTTCCTGAAAGCCTGCGCGCGTGGCGATCAGGTCGAGCATCTCCAGCCAACTGTAGATAGGTTCTCCTGAAATCGTCGTGAATACGTATCCACTTGTTGTCCGGAGACGTTGTACGTACGGCCAGAGTATCTCTCGCAATTGGGAGTGCATGGGAATTGATCGCGCCACCCGCCCGGTCTTGAAATCCGGGATGCGGATGGTGCGAGATTCAAAGTCCAGATGCCGAACCTGCAGGCGGGTGATCTCGCTTTCGCAAGCGCCTGTCAACATGAACGTCGCGACGAGTTCGTACGGGCACGGGAGTGACTGTAGTGCTCTGGCTGCTCGGGGTTCGCACCCGATGGTTCTGGCACTTTCAAGCAGAAGTGCCAGTTCACCGACACTGAGCCATCCGGTTTCTCTGCTCGACGCGCGGAGCTCTTGAATTGCGACCGCGACAGGATTGCTGCCCGCCGGTAGGCTCCCTTCGAGGATGGCTCCATCGAATAGCTCCTTGAGTGCGATGAGGATGCGGCGGCGAGATGCGACAGGACGCTGACATCCGCGTTGATCCGGCATCGCGTTGAGCCACTCGCTGAATGCACGGACGTCTGGAAGATCGATCGAGGCAAGACTCCGCCGGCGCGGCAACGGCTCAGGGTGACGAACTGACGCATGCTGCCAGCGCGTGAAGTAGTCGACAGCCAGGGCCAGATATGCCTCCGAGTCCGTCAACCACTCGGCGTCGTAGTCGTCCGATGCTGCTTGCTCTTGCAAGTGGTGAATCGCGAACTCCGCAAGGTCTGGCCCCGGATCCATGGCGGCCCGAACCTTTTTCTCCTTCCGCTTTTTGTATTTCGCCAGGAGGCGGTGAAGTAGTTGCTCCGCAATCTCGGGATCGGTCGTCGCGCGCTTCTCTCCGGGAGGAATCAGGGCCGGCTGGCCGCCTCCGAGGGATCTCAAATCGGCGTACGCGCGCTGCTTGCCTCCTTGGTTGCGCCAGCGGATCCTTGCGGTCTCCTTCGCACGGGCGAACTCACTGGGATTGGATGTCATCGTCGGGGATTCCGATCTGTTGGAGGTAGCTCAGTGGTACATTTCATCGCTGGATCACTTCATTCGATTGATACCCTCGTGAACGGCACCGGGGACGGTTGAGCATCGGTGATCGTGAGCTCCCAAGGAACAGGTTAGTCTTGCGGGTACTCCTCTGCTGTTACCATCTAGACTCGACACCTGTCGATCACGCGTAGAGCAAAAAAACGAAAAAAACCAGTGACAGAAGTAGTCACTGGCGCTGGTTGGCGCTCCTCAGCGCTGGTCAGCGCTGCCACGGGCCTGTTTGGGGGATTTTCAGCGCTGATGCGGGTTTCTGTCGCTGATAGGCGCTGATGAGCGCCAGTTTTTTCACCCCTTCAACTGCTCATAATCGTAAGGTCGGGGGTTCGAGCCCCCCCCCCTGCTACTGACATACTCAACGCGCCGCACGGGCTTACGCCTGTGCGGCGCGTTCTTTTTTGCTGCTTCCAATTCGACACAGTTCCATAACTTGTGACGTTTTGTTTCGGGACCCCCCTGTGCAGTTCCGCCTTCCGAAGTGCCGCGGGCGACTTCGCGTCGGACATCCATGGAGCGCTCCCGTGTGAGACGCGAGGCGTGCTCATGCGGATAGCCTCTCTACGGTCGAGCGTTCCAGCAGATGCGCCCACCGGACGAGCCGATAGCTGAATTCGACGCCCATGCGCTCTGAACTGCGTTGCGCGTTGGCATACACGCGGGCCATCATCTGCAGGTCTCTGCGTGAACTCTTTTGTCCCTGAGTGCACACCGAACTCCGGGAAATAGTATCACACGGAGATCACTGAGGAGCTTCTCCGTGTCCTCCATGACCTCCGTGTGAGACTCAAGCTGGTCAACTGAAGGCGGGGCTGCGGCGCTCTCGAGCTCGCCCCGGTCTTACCTGCGCGTCGGGTCCGCCGACACCTGCACGATGCGTTTCCCTACATTCTCCCCCGCGAACAGGCCGAGAAGGGCGCGGGGTGCGTTGGCGAGGCCGACGACGATGTCTTCGCGGTAGTGGATGGCCCCTTCCCGCACCCACCGGGTCATGTCGCGAAGGAAGTCGGGGAGGCGGTGGGCGTGGTCGGAGACGAGCATGCCCCGAAGGGTGGCCCGGTTGACGACGAGGGGCAGGAGGCCGGGCCCGGGCGCGGGACGGACGTCGCCGGCGTGCGACATCTGGCCGACCAGGGAAATCCGCGCATGCACGTTGATGCGCTGCAGGACGGCCGCCAGCACCGCGCCTCCCACCTGGTCGACGTAGACGTCGATGCCGTCGGGGCAGGCGGCGTTGAGGGCGGCGCCGAGGTCGGCGCTCCGGTAGTTGATGCACGCGTCGAAGCCGAGGTCGCGCGTGACGTGGGCGCACTTCTCGTCCGACCCGGCCGTGCCGACCACACGGCAGCCCTTCAGCTTGGCGATCTGCCCGGCCACGGAGCCGACGGCCCCCGCGGCCGCGGAAACCACGACGGTCTCGCCGCTCGCCGGGGAGCCGAGGTCGAGCAGCGCGACATAGGCGGTGAGGCCGGGCATGCCGAACACGCCGAGCGACCAGGAGATCGGCGCCCGCCACGGGTCCAGCTTGCGGAGCCCGGCGCCGTCGCCGACGGCGTAGCTCTGCCACCCATCGTCGCCCAGCACGAAGTCGCCGGCGGCGAAGCGGGGATCGGCGGAGTGCACGACCTGGCTGACGGTGGCGCCCACCATCGGCTCGCCCAGCGGCACCGGCGGCGCGTACGACTTCACGGCGCTCATCCGGCCGCGCATGTACGGATCGACCGAAAGCCAGATGGTGCGGCGCAGCATCTGTCCCGGCCCCACCGCCGGCAGCGGCGCCTCGATCACCTCGAAGTTTTCCTCGCGCGGTGCTCCCTCCGGGCGCGACCGGAGGACCACCTCCACGTTGCGCGCGGACACGCTCACGCGAACGCCCCGGCGCCACCCAACTCGGCGACCAGCGACGCCGGGTCGTCCACGCCGCCTTCCCCGTACACGGCACGGCAGAGCGCGCGGATCACGTCGAGCGAAGCGTCGGCCGTCAGCAGCTCGGAATGGTCGGCGGTGTCGACGTCCAGGACGTGCAGGCCCGGCAGGTTTTCTTCCCACTCGCGCCAGTAATCCAGGTGGTCCACCGACTCGACGGCGCCCGGCGCCGGCGGCACCAGGATCATGTGCCCCTCGTGCGGCCCGAAGAAGATGCCGCTGCGGTTGCGGACGTAGTAGCAGGTCACCGCCGCCGCGTCGGGAAGCGGCAGCACCGCGAACCGCTCCTCCTCGATGGCGCAGAAGTAGTGCGCCAGCTGCACGGTGCGCGCGCGCAGCTGCGCGCTCGGCCGGTCCATCCCCCGGCTCCGGGCCAGCGCGATCAGGTGGTCGAGAAAGGCGTCCTCGTCCAGGCGCGGGTCCACGTCGTTCCGGTGCAGGATGCGCGCGGCGATCTCGCGCGCCGAGAAGTTCCCGCCGCCCAGGAGGAGGTTGACCGCGCGGAACAGGCTTCCCTTGGAGACCGGGCCGTGCCGCGGGGCCCCGGCCCGCAGCAGCTCGTTGGCGCGGCCGGTCGCGCGGCTGTCGAGCGAATCGATCATCACCATCGTGGCCACCTCCTCCCCCGTCTCCTGCAGCTGCCGCGTCACCTCGTAGGCCAGCAGCCCCCCCAGCGAGAACCCGCCGAGGTCGTACGGCCCCTCGGGCTGAACGGCGCGGATTACCGAGACGTAGTGCGCGGCCATCGCCTTCTGCCCCACCAGGATGGCGCCGTCCGTCATCCACCCTCGCGGCTGGATCCCGTAGAACGGCCGCGCCGACGCCTCGGCGACCGGCTGGTACGCCTCGACGCCGCCGTGCCCGTGGTGGATCCAGAAGACGGGCCGGCCGACGGTGGCGGTGTTCATCCGGATCAGCTCGGGAAAGTGCGGCCGCATGTGCACGCGCGAGGGCGGTGCGGCGCGCGGCACCCGGTCCAGGATCTCCCGCAGCGTCTCGCACGCGGCCATCGCGGCCACGCTGACGTCGGGACTCACCTCCGCCTGCATGCGGTTGACGAACTGCATCAGGGCGATGGAATCGAAGCCGTAGCGCTTGAGCGGCTCGTCGGGGTCCAGGTCGCTCACGGGAAGGTCGAGCACGGCGGCGAGGATGCCGGCGACGCGGCCCGTCCCGGGGCCCTCGCCGTGCGGCCGTTCCGGCGCCGGCGCAAGCGACGCTCGCAACCGGCCGGCATCGCCGGAAAGGACGAGCACCGCGCCCTTGCCGCTGCTCCAGGCGGCGTCCAGGGCCGCGAGCCCCGCCACCGTGGACATCGGCGCGAGCCCGGTGCGTGCCCGCAGTCGGGCTTCCGCGGCGGCATCGGGGCGCAGGCCTCCGTCGCGCCAGAGCGGCCAGGCCACCGACAGCGTCCGGCCGTGGCGCAGCCCCCGCGCGACGAGGGCATTGCGGTGTTCGGCGTAGGCGTCCATGAAGGCGTTCGCGGCCGCGTAGTCGGCCTGTCCGGCGTTGCCCAGGGCGCCGGCGCTCGACGAGAAGCAAAGGAAGGCGTCGAGCGGAAGGTGGCGGGTGGCCTCGTCCAGGTTCACCAGGCCGGCCACCTTGGGGGCCAGCACCTCGCGGAGCTCGTCGGCGGTCTTGCGGGCGATGGGACCGTCGCGCACCACCGCCGCGGCGTGCACCACGACGTCGATGCGGCCGTGCCGCGCGACCACCCGGTCCACGAGGGCGCGCACCTCGGCCGCGTCGGTGAGATCGACCCGCTCGTGCCGAGACCGTGCGGCCAGCACCACCACCGACCCGGGGGCGCGCCGCGCGACGTCGTCGGCGAGCAGGCGGCCGAGCGCGCCGGCTCCGGCGACGAGGACGACGGCGCCCGGCCTCCAGACCGGACCGGCGGGCGCTGGCGGCGGGAACTCCGTCCACCCCGGGGCGAACGCCTGGCCGTCACGCAGCAGGACCAGCTCCGGCCGCAGGGTGGGATGCTCCTGCCGCGCGCTGCGCAGCATCCCGTCCAGCCCCGCGAGCAGCGGGTCGTCCACGACCACCTGCAGGTCGCCGCTCGTTTCGCGGTGAAGGACCTCCAGCAGCTGCGCGGCGGCGGAGGTGAACCGCCCGGCGGCGTCGTTGCCCGCCGGAGACAGCCGCAGGGCGCCGGGACGAACCGCCGCGGGGCGCCACTCGCGCGCGAACAGCAGCGGAGCGCCGGCGTCGTCGACGGCCTCGGCGGCGGCGTCCGGCGCCGCCTCGACGCGCATCGGCCGGAACACCACTCCGCGGATGCGCACGCACGAGCGCCCCCGGTCGTCGTACAGGTCGATGTCCAGGTTGGCGTCGACCGTGGCCCACATGGCGTCGGTGCAGGGGGCCGCGAACTCGATGGACCCCAGCGCGAACGGCACCGCCCCCGCGTCGCCCTCCAGCCCCACCGTGGCCTGCAGCGCGCCGTCGAGCAGGGCCACGGCCGACGCCCCGCGCAGGCGCGCCAGCACCCGGCCCTCGCCGCAATGGAGCGTTTCGATGGCGCGCAGGCTGGGACCGTAGTCGAGTCCCGCGGCGCGGAGGGCGTCGTAGCACTGGGCCCCCGTCCGCTCGTGGCCGCGGCGCGCGCGCTCCTCCGCCAGGTCCAGCGCCGTCGCGTCGTCCTCCACGTCGGCGGCGAGGAAGGCGGCCCCGCGGCAGTACTCCACCCCGTCGGCCGAAACCTCGAAGTCCATCCCGCCCTCGCGCCGCCGCAGGCGAAGGTGCACCTCGACCGGCCCGTCCCGCACCACCAGCGGCCGGATCCAGGCCACGTCGCGCAGCCGCACGCGCCCGGCGGCGCCACCCGCGGCCTCGGCCACGGCGGCGCGCGCCATCTCCAGGTACGCCACCCCCGGGAGCACGCGCGCGCCATCGACCACGTGGTCGCGCAGGAACGCCTCGTCGCCGCGCAGCGTGGTGCTGAATCGCACGCCGTCGAAGTCGGAGGTGTTGCGCGGCCGGATGGCGTCGGCCTGGCCCAGGGGCACCCAGTAGCGCTCGCGCGCGAAGGGATGGCCGGGCAGCGGCACCCGCCGTCCCCGCGCACCGCCGCGGAGGCGCTCCCAGCCGACGGCGCCGCCGCCCGCCCAGAGCGCCAGCACCCTGGCCGTCCGCCCTTCCGCCACCCAGCGGTCGAGCGTCGCCGCGAGGTCGTCCTCGCCGAACAGGCGGGTGATCTCCTGGTGGCGCTTCACGCTGCCGCGGAAGAGGCCGGCGGCGTCGTCCCGCCCGTCCAGGAAGGCGTCGAGCGTGGCGGCGAGCGAGGCCAGCGAGTCCGCGGCGATCGCCAGCCGCTCCTCCATCGCCTGCCGCCCCACCTGCAGCGTGTAGGCGATGTCGCCCAGGTCGTCGTCGGTGAAGCCGGCCAGCGCGCCGCGGAGCTGGCGGGCGGCCTCGCGCAGCTGCGGCTCCGACCGGGCGGAGAGGACCACCATCGCGGGTCCCGCGGGAGCGCGCCGGCCGCGGCCGGGCGAGGGCGGCGGCAGGTACTCCTCCAGCACGACGTGCGCGTTCACGCCGCCGAAGCCGAACGAGCTGACGCCCGCCCGGCGCGGCAGCTCGTTTCCGTGGGCGTCGCGCGGCGCGGCCCAGGGCTGCGCCTGGCGGACGAGGTGAAAGGCGCTGCCCGCCAGGTCGATGTAGGGATTGACCTCGTCGCAGTGCAGCGTGGGGGCCAGCGTCCGGTGCCGCATCTGCAGCAGCACCTTGATCAGGCCGGCCATGCCGGCGGCCAGCTCCAGGTGGCCGATGTTGCTCTTGACCGATCCCAGGCCGCAGTGCGGTGCCGCGCCGTGGGGCTCGAAGGCCGCCTTGAGGGCTTCCACCTCGATCGGGTCGCCCAGGGGCGTGCCGGTGCCGTGCGCTTCGACGTAGCCGACGGTGCGGGGATCGACCCCCGCCTCGGCATAGGCGGCCCTCAGCATGGCGGCCTGCGCGCCGGGGTTGGGCGCGGTCAGCGAGTTGGCGCGGCCGCCGTGGTTCTGGGCCGAGCCGCGCACCAGGGCGCGGATGGAGTCGCCGTCGCGCTCGGCGTCGGAAAGGCGCTTGAGCACCAGCATTCCCACGCCTTCGCCGCGGCCGTAGCCGTCGGCGCGGCTCGAGAAGGTCTTGCACCGTCCGTCGGGACTGAGCATCCCCGCCCGGTCGAAGCTGACGTAGCCTTCGGGGAGCAGGATGGTGTTGACCGCGCCCACGATGGCCAGGTCGCATTCGCCGCGCGCCAGCGCCAGCGCCCCCCGCCGCACCGCGACCAGCGAGCTGGAGCAGGCGGTTTCGATGGGCTCGCTGGGGCCATGGACGTCGAGGAAGTGGCTCATCCGGTTGGGCCCCACCGAGGCGACCGCCCCCGTGGACGTGTAGCCGTCGATGGGCACGCCGGCGCGCTCGATCAGCGTGGCGTACCCCGTGGCGGCGGTGCCCACGAAGATGGCCGTGTTGCTCCCGGCCAGGCTGGCCGGGGAGTAGCCCGCGTCCTCGATGGCCTTCCATGCGAAGGTCATCAGCAGCCGCTGCTGCGGGTCCATCAGCCGCGCCTCGCGGGGCGAGATGCCGAAGAAGAGCGGGTCGAACTCGTCGATGCCGTCGATGAAGCCGCCGGCGTGCACGCGCGTCTGGCCGGCGTGGGCGCGCCAGTCCCACCGCTCGGGCGGGACGTCGGTGATGCAGTCCCTCCCCTCGACCAGGTTTTGCCAGAACTGGTCGAGGCCGTCGGCCATGGGGAAGCGGCCGCTCACGCCGATGATGGCGATGGGCTCGCCGGCCGCGCCGGGCGCCGTATCGCCGGCGGGGCGCGGGAGCGGGGCCGTGCCGCCCGCGCGGCGCTCGTCGACCGGGAGCCCCGCCGGGGCGGGGGGGAGCGCGTCCCCGGCGAGCGGAGGAATCGCGTCCGCGGCCGCTTCGCCCCCCCCGGCAGGAGCGATGGACGCCAGGTGCGCGGTGAGCCTGCCGATGGTGGGGTGGGCGAAGAGGAGCGTGGGGGTGACCTCCACCCCGAATCGGGCGGAGAGTGCGCCGGCGTACTCGACCATGCTTACGGAGTCGAAGCCGAAGTCGGCCAGGTTGACGCCGGGATCGAGCTCGTCCGGGCGCAGCTTGAGGATCGCCGCGGCCTGCTCCTGCAGGCCCGCCTCGATTCCCCCGGCCAACGCGCCCGCCGGCGCGGCGGGACGCGCCCGCCCGGCGCCGGCCCCCAGGAACCGGTGCACGCGCGCGGGATCGCCGGCCAGCACCAGGAAGCTCGCGTCGCGCTGGCCCAGGAGCGCTTCGAAGTGCGCGAGGCCCTCGGCGGTTTCCAGCGCGCGCTGGCCGCTGCTGCGCAGGTACATCCGCTGGCTGTCGACGTCGTCCGGCCCCATGCCGCCCTCGCGCCAGAGCGGCCACTGGATGGCCACGCGCCGGACGCCGGGAGGCGCGTGCCGCGCGAAGGCGGCCTGGAACCGGTTGCCGATCGCGTATTCGCAGCCGCCCAGGTCGCCCAGGACGGCGGAGGACGACGAGAAGTAGCAGATGAAGTCCAGCGGCTCGCCGGCGGCCATGGCGTCGAGCACCTGCGTGCCCGCCACCTTCGGCGCAAGCACGGAGGTCCATCGCGCGTCCCGCAGCGACGGCGCGCCCGCCACGCCGGCGGCGTGTACGATGCCGTCCACGCGGCCGAAGCGCGCCCGGGCCTGCCGCCAGACCTCCCGCATCTGCACGAGGTCGGCGACGTCGGCCTGGAGCGCGAGGACGTCGGGACCCAGCTCCCGCACCCTGGCGGCGTTCGGCGCCGAGCGTCCGACGACGACCAGCCGCGCCCGGTACCTCCGCGCGAGGTGGCCCGCGACCGCCGCTCCCAGCGCGCCCAGCCCGCCGGTGACCAGGTACACGCCGCCCTCGCGCAGCACCGGCCGCGCATCGCCGAGCGCGGCCGGCGCGACCCGGGAAAGGTGGCGCCGGCCGGCTTCGTCGTAGAGGACGGCGCGGGCGTCGGACGACAGCTCGCGGCGGAGGGAGTCCAGCGCGGAGTGCGAGGGGCCGAGCGCGGTGAGCACCACGGCGACGGGGGTGTCGGGGAGGGCGAGCGCAAGGGAGCGTTCGATCCCGATCCACGACTCCAGGTGGCAGCGCTCCACAGGGTCGGCGAAGGCGCCGGCCAGCACCAGGCGCCGCGGGCGCTCCGCGGCGGCGGCGAAGCCCTGCAGGAGCGGAAGGAGCGTGGGGGTGTCGGCCGCCGCGATGGTGCCGTCGAGCTGCCAGAGATGGCAGACCGCGTCGGCGCGTCCGTAACGCTCGTCGAGACGGCGGAAGAGCTCGCGCCAGCTCCCGGCGGCCGCCGCGTCGACGGTGTAGCCGTGGAGGCCGTCTTCGCCGCAGGCGTGGCCGGGCGCCACGAACACGAGCCGCGCGCCCGGGACGAGCGCCGCCAGCTCGCGGCGCCGCGCGGGGTCGGCGAGGAGGCAGACGAGCGTTCCCGCCCCGGCGCTGGCGGCCGGCAGCGGCGCTTCTTCCCACGACTCGGCGAAGGTCATCAGCGGCATCCCCGAATCGGCCGGCTCCGGCGGCGGCGGCGGATCGCCGAACCAGTAGCGCTCCCGCGCGAAGGGATAGGTGGGCAGCGCCACCTTGCGCGGCTTCACGGGGCCCCACGGGCGCGCCGGCACGTCTTCGCCGGCCGGCACGCCGGCCAGGAACGCCGCCAGCTTCTCCCCGGCCTCGGCCAGGGAGCCGGCGGCGAAGGCCAGGCGCTCCTCCATGAGCTCGCGCCCCACCTCGAGGGTGTAGGCGATGGAGGCGAGGTCGGCGTCGGTGAAGCGCGGCAGGGCGTCGCGCAGCCGCGCGGCCTGCACCCGCAGACGCTCGGGGGTGCGCGCCGACAGGACGATGCGGAACGGCCCGTCCGCGGCGGGCGGCGCCGCCACGCCGGCCGGCTCGTACTCGGCGATGACGACGTGCGCGTTGGCGCCGCCGGCACCGAACGACGACACGCCGGCGATGCAGGGATGCTCCGCCGGGCGCGGCCACGCCTCCAGCTTCTGCTGTACGACGAAGGCGCTCTCCGCGAAGTCGATGTACGGGTTGAGCGTCCTCGAATGCAGCGACGGCACGAGCTGCCGATGCTGCAGCTGGAGGAGTACCTTGGTCACGCCGGCGATCCCCGCGGCGCTCTCGCAGTGGCCGATGTTCGACTTCACGGACCCGAGGGCGCAGAACCGCGCCTCGCCGCCGTCCGCGCGGAACACCCGGTCCAGCGCCGCCACCTCGACGGGATCGCCCAGCGACGTCCCGGTGCCGTGCGCCTCGACGTAGCTCACCGCGCGCGCCGGGACCCGGGCCTCCTCCAGCGCCCGGGCCACGACGGCGGTCTGCGCGGCCGGATTGGGGACGGTGTACCCGTTGGTCTTGCCACCGTGGTTCACGGCCGTCCCCCGGATCACCCCCAGGATGCGGTCGCCGTCGGCCTCCGCCCTGCGCAGCGGCTTGAGCAGGACGGCGCCCACCCCTTCGGCGGGGACGTAGCCGTCGCCGCCCTGGCCGAAGCTCTCGCACCGGCCGTTGCCGGAGATGAACTTTCCCTGGCCCAGGAGGCGGTACTTGTTGGGGTGGACGGAGACGTTGACGCCGCCGGCGAAGGCCATGGCGCACTCGCCGCGCCTGAGGCTGGCGCACGCCAGGTGGATGGCGGTCAGCGACGAGGAGCACATCGTGTCCACCGCCATGCTGGGCCCGTCGAGGTCCAGGACGTACGACACGCGGTTGGCGATGGACGACGGGCTTCCCGACAGCGCCAGCGGCCGGCCGCGCAGCGATTCCTCGGCGCCGTACAGCTGGTACTCCTCGTACATCACGCCCACGAACACGCCCGTCCGGCGCGCCAGGGCGCCGCGCGTGTAGCCGGCGTCCTCCATGGTCGCCCACGCGCATTCCAGGAAGATCCGCTCCTGCGGGTCCAGCAGCTCCGCCTCGCGCGGCGAGATTCGGAAGAAGCGCGGATCGAAGCAGTCGACGTCGGCGAGAAAGCCTCCCCATCCCTCGGCCGCGCCCCAGCGCTCCGCGGGAATGCGGGTGACGCAGTCCCTCCCCTCCGCCAGGTTGCTCCAGAAGGCCTGCAGGTCCTCGGCCTGCGGGTACCGCCCCGCCACGCCGATGATGGCGACGTCGCCGCCGCGGCCCTCCGCCGGTTCGCCGGCCCCCGGGGCGGTGCTCTCGACCGCGTTCGCGGCGGCGCTCCCGGCCAGGTTCGCGGCGGGGCTCGCGGCCGGGGTCCGGACGGGGGACGTCCCGGCCGCCGCGGTTCCGCCGCCGAGCAGCTCCTCCAGGCGTGCGCGGTGGGCAAGGATGAAGTGGTCCGTGAGCGCGCGCAGCGTCTGGTGCTCGAAGAAGAGCGTCTTGGAAAGCGGGCCGAACCGCTTTTCCAGGCCGATCGTCAGGTCGAGGATGAGCAGCGAGTCGATGCCGTACCGTTCCATCGGCGCGTCGGCGTCGATCCTGGCCGCGGGAAGCTTGATCGCCCCCGAGATCTGCTCCTTGAACCAGGTCACCGCCCGGTCGTGGAAGTCGTCCCGGGTTGGCGGCGGGAGCGGTTCGGGCGGCGCGAACGCCACGGCGCGCGGCTCCACCAGCCGGCGGATGGCCGCTTCGTCGCCCGACAGGACGAGCACCTGCCCCGCGCCGCACCCCCAGGCGCGGTAGAACGCGTCGAGACCCGCCTCCGTGGCCAACGGCACCAGACCGGTGGTTTCGCGGATGCGCGCCTCGATCGCCGCGTCGACGCGCATCCCTCCCTCGCGCCACATCGGCCAGTCGACGGAGAGGGTGCGGCCGTGCCGCGCCCCCGCGGCAACGAGGCCGTTGCGGTGCTCGGCGTAGGCGTCGAGGAAGGCGTTGGCGGCCGCGTAGTCGGTTTGGCCAGCGTTGCCGAGCGCCCCCGCGCCGGACGCGAAGCAGACCAGGAAGTCCAGGGAGAGGCCTGCCGTGGCCTCGTCCAGGTGCACGAGACCGGCGACCTTGGGCTCCAGCACCTCGCGAATGGATTGCGCCGTCTTGCGCGGCAGCAGGCCGTCGCGGACGACGCCCGCCGCGTGCAGGACGCCGTTCAGGCGGCCGTGCTCCGCCAGGATCCCGGCGACCAGCTTCTCGACCGCGGCCCGGTCGGTGACGTCGGCCTGCCGGTAGCGGCCGGGGCCCTCCGCCGAGCGGCCGCAGGAAACGACCACGGCGCCCGGCGCGCGGCGCCCGATCTCCGCGGCGAAGATCCGGCCCAGCCCGCCCCCGCCGCCGGTGACCAGGTACACGCCGTCGGCCCGCCAGGGCAGCACCGCCGCGGTGCCGGGGGGAACCTCCTTCCACCCGGCCACCCAGCGCGCCCCGTCGCGGTAGCGGACGACCGGGTCCCGCGGGTCGGCGGCGCAGCCCTCCAGCGCCGCGTCCAGCCCCGCCGCCTCCAGGTCGTCGACGGCGACACACTGCCAGAGCAGTCGCGGGTTCTCCCGCGCGGCGCTCCTCAGCAGCCCGGCGAGCGCGGCGTTGCCGAACGCGGAGGCGGGATGCACCACCTGCAGAAGCACCCGCTCGGCCGTCCGCGCCGACAGCAGCTCGCGCAGGGTGTCGTACAGCTGCCCCACGTGCTCCTGGAACCCTCCCGCGGCGGGAACCACGAGGCGGCGGTCGTACGGGGGCGGCACCGACGGCAGGGCCTCGCGCCGCCGCCACACCGGCTGCAGGAGCAGCGTCTTCGCCTCGCCGCCGGCCGGCGCGTCGTCGCGCTCGAAGACGCGGCACGCCAGCCCCCGCAGGCGCACCGCGACCCCGCCGCGCTCGTCACACAGGTCTACGTCGATGTGCTGCGGCCCGGAGTCGCGGGCGCGCACCACCGCCCACATCGACGCGGCGCAGGGCGCGAACACCTCCAGCGACTCGAGCGAGAAGGGAAGGGCCGCGCGGCCCGTGGGCTCTTCCCCGGCCGTCCACCACAGGCCCAGCGAGGCCTGCAGCGCGCCGTCGAGAAGGGAGGGATGCAGGACGAAACCGTGCGCCGGGGTGTCGTCCGGTATCCGCAGCGCGGCCACCACCACGCCGGGGCCGGCGCGGAGGCCGGTGATGGCGCGCATGGACGGTCCGAACTGCAGGAGCCGCCGCTCGTAGTGGGCGTAGCAGTCGGCCACGCCGGGGGGGCGGCCCGTGCACCCCGCGCGCACGGCGTCGAGGTCCACGGAGGGCGCCCCGCCGGCGCCTTCGGTCGCGGCGGCGCACGAGGCGGCGCCGCGGCTGTAGACGCCGTCGCCCTCGCCGTACACTTCGAAGCGGTACGCGCCGTCGGCCTGGGGGGTCACCGACACGCGCACCTCGCGCGGGGTGTCACCCACCACCAGCGGCCGCGGCCATACCACGTCGCTCAGCGTCACGCGCGCCGCCTCGCCGGGGTGGGCGTCGGCGACGGCGGCGCACGCCAGCTCCAGGCAGGCCGCGGCCGGAAGGACGCGTTCTCCTCGGAAGCGGTGGTCGCGGAGAAAGAACTCGTCCCCGGTGAGGCGGGCGTGGAGCCCGTCGCCGTCCGGGTGGGGGCGCAGCACCGGATGCGGCTCGTCGATCCAGTACGTCTCGCGCGCAAAGGGGTAGGGAGGAAGGTGGGCACGGGAGCCGCGCGGCCCGGGTGCGGCGGCGTCGTCCGCGTGGCCCCCGGAACCGGTCTCGGCGAACTCGCGCAGCGCCCGGATCGCCTGGCCGCGGTCGTGCGCGGCGAAGGCGCGGCGCTCCTCGAAGGGGTGGCGGCCCGTCCACAACGTGCGGCTGACCGCGGCGAGCGAGGCGCCGCCGCGTTCCAGGAACGCCGCCAGGTCGCCCGCGCGCCGCCGCAGCGCCGGCTCCGTCCTGGCCGACAGCGGCAGCGTGAAGGGCCCCCGCTCCTCTCCCTCGTCGTCCTCGCCCGCCCACGCTTCCACCACCAGGTGGGCGTTGGTGCCGCTGATGCCGAACGCGCTGACGGCGCCCTGGCGGGGCGCGCCGCCGGGCCAGGGGCGCGTCTCCTGGTTGACGAAGAAGGGGCTTCCCTCCCACTGGATGAACGGGTTGGCGCGGTCGCCGTGCAGGCTGCGCGGGATCACTCCCTCGCGCAGCGACCGCACCAGGGCCACCAGGCTCACCAGCCCCGACGCGGCCAGCGTGTGGCCGAAGTTGCCCTTGGTGGAGGTGAGGGCGCAGAAGCCCTGGCGCGGGGTGAAGGCGCGGAAGGCGTCGGCGAGCGCGTCGACCTCCACCGGGTCGCCCAGGCGCGTGCCGGTGCCGTGGGTGACCACGCAGCCGATCCGTTCCGGGTCGATGGCGTACTGCTCGTAGACCGATCGCACCAGCGCAGTCTGCGCGGCGCCGCTCGGCGCCGTGATCCCGTTGGTCCGGCCGTCGTAGTTGACGCCGCTTCCGCGGATGACGGCGTGGATGGGGTCGCCGTCGGCCCGGGCGCGCGAAAGCCGCTTGAGCACCAGCACCACCACCGCCTCGCCGGGGACGATGCCGCCCGCCTCCTCGTGGAACGGGCGGCAGGTGCCGTCGGGCGAGAGCATGCCGGCCCTTTCCATCGACGCGTACGCCGAAGGGGTGAGCATCAGGTTGACGCCGGCGGCCAGGGCCACGTCGCATTCGCCGGTGCGCAGGCTCTGGCAGGCCAGGTGCGCCGCCACCAGCCCCGACGAGCAGGCGGTGTTGACGGACATCACCGGGCCCTTGAAATCCAGCAGGTACGGCAGGCGCGCCGCCAGGATGCCGTTGTGGTTGGCGGTTACGCTCCCCCGTTCGCCCGCCAGCTGCCAGTAGTCGCCTTCCTCGGCACCCACCCACATCCCCAGGCGGGCGTTCCGCAGGTGTGCGGGGCCCAGCGCGGCGTCCTCGAGCGCGTTCCACGCTTCCTGCAGCAGGAGGCGCTGGCGCGGGTCCATCGTTTCGGCCTCGCGCGGCGAGATCCCGAAGAAGAGCGGCTCGAACTCGTCCACGCCGGGAACGAAGCCGCAGCGGTGCCGGCTCCCCCGCCAGCCGCCGCGGCGGCCCGGAGGCGGGCCCTGCACGGCGGACGCCCCGTCGCGCAGGATCGACCACAGCTCGTCGGCGTTGCGCGCGCCGGGGAAGCGGCCGCTCACGCCGATGATGGCGATGCCGTCGTCGTCCCGGCCGGGGCGCGCGGCCTCGGGACGGGGGGGCGGCGCGGCCCGTTCGCCGTGCCCGGGAGCCGGCGACGCCAGGTGCCGTGCCAGCTTCGCGACGGTGGGATGCGAGAAGAAGAGCGAGGGCGTCAGCTCCGCGCCAAAGCGGCGCGAGAGCGCGCGGGCGAGATCAACCAGGCTGAGCGAGTCGAAGCCCAGGTCGGCGAGGTTGCTGGACGAGGCGATCTGCTCCACCGGCGTGCGCAGCACCTCGCCGATCGTCCGCTTCACCTCGTCCTCCACCGTCGCTTCCGGCGCGCGGGCGCGGCTCGGCTCGCGGGTGAGGACGAGCGGCGCCGCCTCGGGCCCGGCCAGCAGCCGCTCGAAGAGCGCCAGCCCTTCGGCCGTTCCCAGGGCGCGCTGTCCGCTGCTGCCGAGGTACAGCCGCCGCGCCTCGTCGCTCTCGAACCGCAGCCCGCCTTCGTCCCAGAGCGGCCACTGCACGGCGACCGCCCGCGTGGCCCCCCCGCCGTACCGCGCCAGGGCCGACTGGAAGCGGTTGGCGACGGCGTAGTCGCACCCGCCGAAGTCGCCCAGCACCGCCGAGGCCGAACCGAAGAAGCAGACGAAGTCGCACGATGCGCGGGCGGCGAGCTCGTACACCACCCGCGAGCCGGCGACCTTGGGCGCCAGCACGGACAGCCATTCCGCGGCCGTCTTGGCGGCGAGCGGCTGCGTTCCGGAGATCCCGGCGGCGTGCACCACGCCGTCGATGCGTCCGAACCGGGCGCGGGCCTGCTCCCAGGCGCTCTCCATCTGCGCCCGGTCGGTGACGTCGGCCCGCAGGGAAAGGACGTCCGCCTCCGTCGCGCCGGGCGCGGACCGCCCGACGAGCACCAGGCGCGCGCGGTACTTCTCACGGAGGTGCCGCGCCACGAGCGATCCCAGGCCGCCGTGGCCGCCGGTGACCAGGTACGTCCCTCCCTCGCGCAGCACGGGCGTTCCCTCCGCGGCGTCCAGGGGTGCGAGGCGCAGGACGTGGCGTTCCCCGTTCTCGTACAGCACGCTCTCCGGCCGGGCGGCGGCCAGCTCGGGCCAGAGCGCGTCCATCCACGGACCCGCCTCGCCGGCCGCACGCATCACCACGGCGAACCGCCCGGCGGGAAGCGAGCGCTCGATGCCGATCAGCGATTCCAGGTGGCAGCGCTCCAGCGGGTCGTGAAACTCGCCGGCCACCACGATCCGCGCCGTCGTTCCCTGCAGCAGCGGGAGCAGCGCGGCGGAGTCGGACGCCCCGAAGACGCAGACGGCGTCGGCCGCGGGGTCCATCTCGAAGACCACCCGGGTGCGGGGGCTGAGGCGCGCCACCTCGGCCTCCACGGCGCGGCGGCGCTCCGGGCCGGCCCCCAGGCAGGCGAGCGTGCGGATCCCGGCCGCCGGCGCCGGCGCCGGCGCCGGCGCCGCCTGCCAGGCCTCGGCGAAGGTGAGGGGGCTCGCCTCGCCGGTGCACCAGTGGCGCTCGCGCGCGAACGGATACGTCGGCAGCGACAGGCGCGTAAACCCGCCGCCGTCGAACCGCGCTTCGTACGCCGCCAGGTCGGGCTCGTCGCCCGGCCGTCCGGCCAGCCACCCCTCCAGCCCCTCGATCACCGCCGCCCGGGTGCCGGCGACGAAGGCCAGCCGCTCCGGCATCCGCCTGCGCCCGCGCAGCAGGGTGAAGCTCAGGTCGCCCACGTCCAGCGCCGGCTGCCGGCGGCACCAGGACAGGAGGTTCTCGGCCTGCCTGCGCAGCTGCGCAGGCGCCATCGCCGAAAGCACGACCGGCCAGCCGGCATGCTCCGCGTGCCGCCGGGGGGCGTGCGGCGCCTCTTCGATGACGGCGTGCGCGTTGGTGCCGCTGAACCCGAACGAGCTGATCGCGGCGCGGCGCGGCCCACCGCCAGCCGTTTCCCAGGGCTCGAGCTCGGTGTTCACGTAGAACGGGCTGCCGTCGAGCCGGATCCCGGGGTTGGCGTCGCGGAAGTGCAGCGACGGCGGGATCTGCCGGTGCCGCATGGCCAGCAGCACGCGGAACAGCCCGGCCACGCCGGCGGCGGTGGTGGTGTGGCCCAGGTTCGTCTTGATGGAGCCCAGCGCGCAGAAGCCCGCGCGGTCCGTCGCCCGGCGGAAGGCGTCGCTCAGGGCCTGGAACTCGATGGGGTCGCCCAGCTCGGTGCCGGTGCCGTGCGCCTCCACCATCCCCAGGGTGGACGGGTCGATCCCGAGCTCCGCGTAGAGCCGCGACTGGAGCCGCTCCTGCGACCGCGCGCTGGGCGCGGTGATGCCGTTGGTGGCGCCGTCCTGGTTGACGGCCGAGCCGCGGATGACGCCGTGGACGTGGTCGCCGTCGGCGAGGGCCTGCTCCAGGCGCTTGAGCACCACCACGCCCGCCCCCTCGCCGGGAACGAAGCCGTCGGCGCGCGCGTCGAAGGCGTGGCAGCGGCCGCGGGGCGAGAGCATGCCGGCGCGTCCCGCCATGTCGTACAGCCCGGAGGTGGACTGCACGCTCACCCCGCCGGCCAGCGCCATCTCCACCTCGCCGCTGCAGAGCGCCTGGCAGGCCAGGTGCACGGCCACCAGCGAGCTCGAGCAGGCGGTGTCGACCGCCAGGGCCGGCCCCTTGAGGTCGAGGAGATAGGCGATGCGCGCGGGGATCACCGACGCGGCGTTTCCCCACGCGGCCTGGTGCGGCGGCTCACCCGCGAACAGCCGCGTATAGTCGCCGCTCGTGCAGCCCACGTACACGCCGCACCGCAGCCCCTGCACGCCGGCGCCGGCGTATCCCGCCTCTTCCAGCGCCGTCCACGCCTCCTCCAGAAAGATCCGCTGCTGCGGATCCATGTACGCGGCCTCCACGCCGGAGATGTTGAAGAACCGCGCATCGAAGCGCGCGACGTCGTCCAGGAAGCTCCCGGCGTGGCAGGGGCTTTCGGGGGGAAGGGTCCAGCGCGTCACCGGCCCCACCAGGTCGCGCCCCGCGGCAAGGTGCTCCCAGAGCGCGTCCAGGTCGTCGGACCGCGCGAAGCGCCCGCTCATCCCCACGATGGCGATCGGGCCCTTCGCGCCGCCGGCGGCGCCGGACCCCGCTTCCGGCGGGCGCGGGACCGCCTTGGGCCGGGCCGCCTTCCGGGCCGGGACGATGCGGTGCGCCGCGCCCTCCGGGGCGGGCGGCGCCCCGTGCCGCGCCAGCAGGTGCGCGGCCAGCTCCTCGACCGAGCGGTGGTCGAAGACGACGGTCACCTCCAGGTCGGAGTCCAGCCGGCGGTTGACCCCCCGGATGAAGCGGACGCTGAGGATGGAGTCCAGGCCGAAGTCGGCGAAGGCCACGCACGGGTCGATCCGGGACGGGTCGATCTGCAGCGCCTGCGACAGCTCTTCCGTGAGGACCCGCTGGATGCGGTCGAGGCTGGCGGAGTCGGTCACGGCATTCTCCTTTCGGCGGGCGGTGCGTCCGTCCGCGGGCGGGCCGGCCGCTGCCGGCGAACCACGCCGTCGCTTCGCGCGGCGATGATCTGCTGGCCGAGCGCATGCGCCTCCTCGGCCGGGAAGCAGACGAAGCGGAACCCTTCTTCCTCCAGCAGCCGCCGCCACGCCGCGGGCATCAGCCCCGGGCACCCCGGAATGCGCAGCTCCGTGTCTTGCGCCAGCCACCACCCCTCCAGGAGGCCGAAGGTGACGTGGTTGAACAGGGTGTGCGCGCTCAGCTCGTCGAGCAGGAGCAGGCCGCCGGCCTTGAGGGTGGCCTTCACGTTCCGCAGGGTGCGGCGGATGTCGGGGGTGGCGTGCAGCACGTTGGCGGCGATGACGACGTCGTACGCGCCGGCGTCGATCCCCTGCCGCTCCGGCGGCTGGCGGACGTCGAACGGCCGCACGGCGAGGAACGGGTGCGCGGCGCCGAAGGTGTCGCGGCCGTGCAGCAGAAAGGCGCGGGACACGTCGGTGTAGCAGTACTCGGCGATCCGGCCGCCGTGCGGCTGCAGGGCTCGCAGCACCGCCGTGGTGGTGCCGCCGGTCCCGGCGCCCACCTCCAGGACGCGCACCGGACCGGCGCCGTGCGCGCCCAGGTACGCCGCCAGCGTGCCGGCCAGGGTCTCGCCGAAGTAGTCCGCGACCGGGTTGCCGCGGTAGATCCCTTCCACCAGCCCCACCGACGCATCGGGGAAAAGGACCTCGGTGGCGGGGCGCCGTCCGGTGAGGATCTCCGGGAGCGCCCGCAGCGCCGCCTCGGCCACCCCGGCCTGCGCGGGCGCCCACCCCTCCTTGCGCGCCGCCCACGCTTCCCACAGCGCCTCCAGCGGCCGCGGTGCGCCGGCGTCCTCCAGCATCCGCGCGCTCTGCTCCATCCAGCGCCCGTACAGCGGGATCGTGCGTGTCCCGCGCAGCCGCGCGAGCTGCGACGCCAGGATCTCGGCGATCATCCCGTCGAACGCCGCGGCCGCGCCGCCGCGGACGGCCGCGACGGCCTCCGCCGGCACGGCGCGGGGGGCGGCCGGCGGCAGTGGCGCCATCGCGGCGTACGGCGGATGGACGACCACCGCTTCGGCCGCGCTCACCCCTTCGATGGCCACCGGGCGGTGGGTCCGCACCAGTCCGAGCGCGTCGAGCGGGCCGGCGAGAAGGTCTTCCAGCGCGTCCATTCCCGCCTCGGGGTCGATCAGCTCCAGCCCCACGGCGCGGAGCTGCTCGATCTCCTCGACCCCCATCGCATCGTTGCCCCAGTAGCCCCAGTGCATGGACTTGACCGGGCAGCTCCAGGCACGCGCCAGGTGGCGGGCGAAGGCGTCGGTGAAGCCGCACCCGGCGGCGTAGTGCCCCTGCCCGCGGTTGCGGATGAACGAGACCAGCGACGAGAAGAAGACCACGAAGTCCAGCGGCTGCCCGTCGAACACCTGGGCCATGCGCACCGCCGTCGCCGCCTTGGCCGCGAGCGACGCCGACAGCGCGTCCTCGTCCAGCTCGGCGAGCGTCTGCTGCGAGAACACCATCGCCGCGTGGATGACGCCGTGGATGCGCGGATGCCGCTGCGTGACCTCCGCCAGGGCGCGGCGCAGCGCGCGCTCGTCTCCGGCGTCGGCGCTCAGGTACAGCGGCGCGGGTCCCTCCCCGGCCAGGCGCTCGATGGCGGCGCGGATGGTGGCGTCCAGGGGACGGCGGCCGATCCACACCACCCGTGCGCCGTACCGGCGCAGGAGCTGCCCGGTGACGGCCCGGCCGATGGCGCCGGCGCCGCCGATCACGACGTAGACACCCCCGGAGCGGAAGGGCGGCGGCGGCTTCGTGGCGAACGAAACGGGGAGCAGCTCGCGGCGCGCCCCGGCGATGCGCCACCGGGGGTGCTCCTTCGCGGCCGTCTCCAGGATCGCGTCGACGCCGCCGTGCGCGGGGTGGTCGTGCGTGAGCGCCGACAGGGTGAGCGGCCGCTCGCCGTACCCGGCCGCCAGCAGCGCCCGCACCAGGCGGTACGCGGCGACGACGGCGCGGCGGCTGGCGTCGATGAGCGCCTGGGCGCCCTCGGGAGAAAGGTCGAAGGGGGGCGGGTCGGGGGCGCGCCAGACCAGGTGCTCGACCGGCGCCGACGACGCGAGCCGGCGGGCGATGCCGGCGGCGGAGTCGCCGCCGTCCAACTCCAGCGAAGGCGTGCCCCCGCGGGGCTCGTCCGCCTCGCCGCGCGCGACCGGAACGAGGACCAGGTGGCCCGACGGGAGGCTTTCCCCCTGCGTGGCGCCGAAGCCCCGCATGCGCACGCAGACGCGGCCGTCGTCGTCGAGCAGGTCCACGTCCAGCGTCGCGGCGTCGTCGGAGGAGCGCACGTACGCCCAGGGCTGGGCGGGGCAGGGGCCCAGCAGCTCCAGGCGGGCCAGGGTGCGGGGCGCGTCGCCGCCGGCGGCGGGGGCGCGCCCCTCGACCAGGACGCGCCACGCCTCGGCCGCCTGCAGGGCGCCCCCGAGAAGGGCGGGGTGCAGGACGTATCCGTGGGCCCCGGCCGCGGCCGGCGGGGCCAGCCTGGCCAGGAGCGCCCGCTCGCCCACCGCCACCGACGCGATGGGCCGGTGCGCGCCATCGTCCGCGGTGCCGAGCCGCTGGTAGACCTCGGGGCCGGAGAGCGTTCGCGCGAGGGCGCGGGCCAGGCGGGCGGGCGGCTGCGGGGACGGCACGTCCACCCCGTCCAGCCGCACGCGCCCCCGCGCGTGGACCCGCGGGTCGTCGCCGTCCGCGCGCACCTCGTAGCGCAACTCGTCGTCGGACGTCGATTGCAGCCCTACGTGCAGCGTCAGCGGCGCACCGTCCGATGCGGGGGGCTCGGTCCAGGCGACGTCCTCCAGGCGCACGCCCCACGGGCGGGCTTCGTCGATCCCCGCCGCCAGGGTGGCCGCGGCGCGGGCCATCTCCAGGTAGGCGGCGCCCGCGAAGTGCGCCAGCAGCGGCTCCGTCCCCGGGAAGCGGGAAGTGAAGCGGAGCTCCGCGACGTCGGACGAGTTGCGATGCACCAGCGGGTGGAGCGGCCGCTCGCGTTCCGGCACCGCGGGACCGCCCCGCGGCGCCCAGTGGCGCTCGCGGGCGAACGGGTAGGTCGGCAGGCTCACGCGCCGGGGATGGCCCCCGGGGTAAAGGCGTGTCCAGTCGACGTCCACGCCGCCCACCCACCGCGCCAGGAGCGCCTCCCAGGCGCCGCGCCCCCGGGGCGGATGCACGGCCCCCGCCGACCCTTCGCCCTCACCGGCCGCGGCCTCCCGTCCCCGCCGCGCCCGTCCCTGGCAAAGGCCGCCGATGCCCTCTTCGCCGGCCAGCCACCGGCGCAGCTTTTCCCCCAGCTCGCCGGGCGTTTCAACGGCCAGCGCCAGGCGGTGCTCCATCGCCGGCCGCCCCACCTGCAGGGTGTACGCGACCGCGGCAAGGTCGCCGCCGGTGTCGCCGCGCTCGACGGCCCGCGCCAGGCGGGCGGCCACCTCGCGCAGCTGCGGCGCTTCGCGCGCGGAAAGCACGATCCCGTACGGCGCCGGGGTGGCGGGCGGCTCCGGCCGCTCTCCCCGGAACTCCTCGACCACCAGGTGCGCGTTCGCCCCCCCGGCACCGAAGGCGGAGACACCGGCCACGCGCGGACCCGGCCAGGGGGCGAGCGCCTGCTGCACGACGAACGGGGTGCCGTCCAGCTCCAGCCGCGGGTTCAGCTCCGCCGAGTGGAGCGACGGCACCAGCTGCCCGTGCTTCATCTGCAGCAGGACCTTGGTGAGGCCGGCGATCCCCGCCGCGCCCTCGCAGTGGCCGATGTTCGACTTCACCGAGCCGATGGCGCAGCGGCCGCGGCGGAACGTCTTCGCCAGGGCGCGGATCTCGATCGGGTCGCCCAGGGCGGTGCCGGTGCCGTGGGCCTCCACGTAGCTGACGGCGGAGGCGTCGACCCCGGCCTGCCGCAGCGCGCGCCCGATGGCCGCGCCCTGGGCCAGCGGGTTGGGGACGGTGAAGCCGTTCGTGCGCCCGCCGTGGTTGACGGCGCTGCCGCGGATCACGCCGTAGATGGAGTCGCCGTCGGCCAGGGCGCGGCCCAGCGGCTTGAGCAGCACCGCCCCGACCCCCTCTCCCGGCACGTAGCCGTCGCCGCCCGCGCCGAAGCTGCGGCAGCGGCCGTCGCTGGCGGCGAACTGCCCCTGCCCGATCATCAGGTACTTGTTGGGGTGTAGCGACAGGTTGACGCCGCCGGCGATCGCCATCGTGCATTCCCCCCGCCCCAGGGCCGCGCAGGCCAGGTGGATGGCGGTGAGCGACGACGCGCACATGGTGTCCACCGCCAGGCTGGGCCCCCCCGCGTCCAGGAAGTACGAGACCCGGTTGGCGATGGACGACAGGCTGCCGGGGAGCACGGTCGGGCGGCCGGAGCGCGTTTCCTCGACCCCCCACAACTGGTACTCGGAGTACATCACCCCCACGAACACCCCGGCCTCCGTGCACGCGGGCGAGCCCGCGTAGCCGCCGTCCTCCAGCGCCTCGTACGCGCACTGCAGAAAGAGCCGCTCCTGCGGATCGAGCGCCGCCGCCTCGCGCGGCGAAACGTGGAAGAAGAGCGGGTCGAACTCGTCGGCGCCGCGCAGGAAGCCGCCCCACCGGGTGTACGTCTTTCCCTCCGCCCCCTTCTCGGGGTCGAACCAGCGCGCGTGGTCCCAGCGGTCGGGCGGGATCTCGGTCACGCAGTCCCTTCCCGCCTTGAGGTTCTCCCAGAACTCGCCCAGCGTTTCCGCACCCGGATACCGCCCCGCCACCCCCACGATCGCCACGTCCAGCGCGGAGGTCCGGGGTTCCTCCGGCCGCGCCGCCGCCACCGCCCCGCCGCCGGCGGGGCGGGGCTGGGAAACGGGCGGCGGCGGCGCGGCCTGGACCAGCCGTTCCACCTCGCCGCGCCGCGTGGCGATGAAGTGCCCCGCCAGCGCGTCGATCGTGCGCACCTCGAAGAGCAGGGTGCTGCTGACCGGCGCGATGACCGCGCGCAGCGCGGTGGTGAGCTGCACGACGAGAAGCGAGTCGATGCCGTAGCGCTCCAGCGGCGCGGCCGGGTCGATGTCGGCGGTGGCGATCTTCAGCGTGTCGGCGACGATCGTGGTGAAGAACCGCGTGGCGCGCTCGTGGAGCCCCCGGTCGTCGGCCCCGGGCGCGGGCGCGGCCCTCCGCGGCTGCCGGACGGTGCCGTCGCTGGTGGCCGCGATGACCTGCTGCCCCAGGTCGTGCGCGGCGGCCACGGGAAAGGCGACGTCGCGGAACCCTTCGGCGGCCAGGACGCTCCGCCACGTCTCCGGCGCCACGGCGGGCGAGCCGGCGATCCGCAGCGCCGGGTCGTCGTACCGCCACCACCCCTCCAGCAGGCCGAAGGTGAGGTGGCTGAAGAGAACGTCGGCGCTCAGCTCGTTGAGGACCAGGAGGCCGTTGCGGCGCAGCGCGGCCTTGGCGTTGCGCAGCGTCGCGCGGATGGAGCGGGTGGCGTGGAGGACGTTGGTGGCCACCACCACGTCGAACGAGCCCGGCTCGATCCCCTGGTCTGCGGGCGGCTTCTCGACGTCGAAGAGGCGCGTGTCCAGGTACGGGGCGTCGTACCGCTCGCGCGCGTGCAGCAGGAATGCCCGCGAAACGTCGGTGTAGCAGTAGGTGTCCACACGGTCGCGCAGGGGGCGCAGCCTGGCGAAGACGGCCGCGCTCGTCCCGCCGGTGCCGGCGCCGATCTCCAGGATGCGCACCGGCCGTTCGGCCGCAGCCACGTGCGCGGCGACGGTTTCGGCCACCACCTCGTTGAAGAAGTCGGCCGCGGGGTTGCCGCGGTAGATCCCCTCCACCAGCGCCAGCGACGAGCCGGGGAAGATCACGTCGGTGGCGCGGCGCCCGCCGGTGAGGATTTCCGGGAGCGCGCGCAGCGTCGCCTCGACCAGGGTGGCGTGCGGCGCCCTGCTCTCGTCGCGCATCCATTCCGCCCTGCGCGCACCCCACGCCGCCCAGGGCGCCGCCGGATCGGCGGCGGGCGCCTCGGCGGCGGCCAGCACCCGGTCGGTCTGCTCCAGCCAGCGTGCGTACACGGGAAGGACGCGGGTACGCTCCACCTCCCGCAGCCCGGCGCGCAGAAGGGGGAGGAGCAGCGGGTCCATCTCCGCCGTCTGTGCGCCGACGCGCCGGCGCAGCGCGGCGATCCGCTCCGCGTGGTCGGGCGCGTGCGGGGGGGCGGCCGGGGCGGCCGGGGCGTCGGGGAGGATGGTGACGGCCTCGTCGTCGCTGAACCCCGTCAGGGTGCGCGGATCGGAGGTCTTGACGAAGGCGAGCTGGGTGAAGGGCCCGGCCAGCAGCACCTCCAGCGCGGCCATCGCTTCGTCGCCCTCGATCGATGCCTGGCCGGCCCGGGCCATCCGCGCCTGGTACGGCTCCGAGGCCACCACGCCCACGCGCCCCCACCACCCCCAGTTCATCGTCTTCACGGGGCAGCGGAACCGCGCCGCCGCCCGTTGCGCGAACGCATCCTGAAAGGTGCAGCCGGCGGCGTAGTTGCCCTGGCCGGCCGCGCGGAAGAACGACTGGATGGACGAGAAGAAGAGCACGAAGTCGAGGTCGTCGTCCTGGAAGACCTCGGCCAGGGCCACGCTGACGTCCACCTTGGCGCGCAGCGCCGCCCGGAACCGCTCCTCCGGCATCCGCGCCAGGCTCCCGTCCTGCAGCACGATCGCCGAATGGACCACCCCGTCGACGCGGCCGCAGCGCGCGCGGACCTCGTCGCGCGCGCGGCGCAGCGCCTGGGGATCGGCGGCATCGGCGCGGATGTACAGCGGCCGCGGACCGAGCGTCCCCAGCGTGTCGAGCCGGGCCTCCATCGCCGCGTCGGCCGGGCGCCGCCCGATCCACACCACGCGCGCCTGGTGGCGGCGGATCACCCACTCCGACCACACCGATCCCACGCCGCCGGCGCCGCCGATCACCACGTACACGCCGCCCTGCCGGTACGGCGCAGCACCGGTCCTCTCCCCCGCTCGCACCGGGACCAGCTTCTGCCGAAGCCATTCGCCGCCACGCCACGCCCACGGGCGGGCGAGGGGGTCGAAGGGCAACCCCGCCAGGTCGGGGACGCCGTCGCCCTCCACGTCCACCAGGCGCACCTTCCACTGCGGGTACTCCCGCGCCAGCGAGCCGGCCAGCCCGTGGACGGCGGCGTGCCCGGGATCGGAGGCCCGCGTGAGCACGGTCAGCGCGAGCGCGCGCGCGTCCGCCTCGTCGCGCAGGAGCGCCTGGACGTGGCGGAAGAGCGCGAGCACCGGGCCCTGGAGATCGCCGTCGGAGGGCGGCGCCGTCCACGGGAGGGATTCCTCGGCCTCCTCCTCCGCCGCCTGCGCCGGCCCCGGCGCGGCCACCTCCCACACGGGGACGAGGAGCATCGCCTCGGCCCGCGGCTGCACCACGCGCGAGGTGTAGCCCCGCATCCGCACGCACACGCGGCCGCCGTCGTCCACCAGGTCGATGTCGAGCGTGCCGCCGGCGTCGCGCACGTGCGCCCACATCTGGTCCCCGCACGCCCTCCACCCGTCGAAGGCGTCGAGGGCGAAGGGGACGGCCGTGCCCCCCGCGTCCGAGGCCAGGCCGACGCTCGCCTGGATGGCGCCGTCGACGAGGGCCGGGTGCCAGGGGGACGCCGATGGGGGGGCGGCCGGGGGAAGGCGAAGGCGGGCCAGCACCTGGCCGTCGCCCAGGTGAACCTCGTCGATCGCCTGCAGCGAGGGGCCGTGCTCGATCCCCATCGCGCGCAGCGCGTCGTAGCACTCGCGCGACGAGAGGAGTCCGCGGCCGCAGGCGCGGCGCAGGGCGGCCAGGTCCACCGGCGCCGGCGCCGCGGACGGCTCCCGGTGCGCGACGCCCGTCACGTGCACGGTGCCGTCGGCGCCCACCAGGCGGAAGGCGCCGCCTTCCACCTGGACGGAGACGCGCGCGTCGTGGATCGGCGCGACCCAGGCGACGTCCTGGAACCGGGCCGCCTGCGTGGCCGCGCGCACCCGCTCCAGTGCCACCACGCCGGGCATGACCTCGCGCCCCTGCACCCGGTGGTCCGCGAGCGGCGCGGCCGGAGGGGGGGCGGCCAGGGGGGCCGCGAGGGGCGCGGCGCCCTCCACCCAGAACCGGTCGCGCCGGAACCGGTACCCGGGAAGCGGGATGCGGCGGCGGCCGGCGTCGCCGGCGTTCCCTTCGGCCGGCGCGAGGGAGGGGCGCGTTTCTCCCCCGGCCAGCCACCGCTCGAGCGCGGCGACGGCGTCGTCGCGGTCGCGTACGGGCAGCTCCAGCCGGGTGGGAAAGCGGCGCCGTCCCGTTTGCAGCGTAAAGCAGAGGTCGTGCACGTCCAGGTCGGGGTGCGCGCGGCAGTGGCGCAGCAGGTCGGCGGCCATCTCTCGCAGCTGCTCCTGGCTGGCGGCGCTCAGCCCCAGCACGCACTCCGCGCGCGAGGCGGCGCGAGGCGGCGGCGGCGGGGCCTCCTCGATGACCACGTGGGCGTTGGTGCCGCTGGCCCCGAACGAGCTGACGGCGGCGCGGCGGGTGCCGTCGTCCCCCGCCACCCACTCGCGCAGCCCGGTGTTGACGAAGAAGGGCGTGCCCTCCAGGCGCAGGTTGCGGTTGCCCCGCGCAAAGTGCAGCGACGGCGGGATCTGCCGGTGGCGCAGCGCCAGCAGCACCTTCAGCACGCCGGCGATGCCCGCGGCGAACTGGGTGTGCCCCAGGTTGGTCTTTACCGAACCGAGGGCGCAGGAGGCGGGCCCCGCGCCGCCAAAGGCGTCGACGAGCGCGCGCAGCTCGATCGGGTCGCCGAGCTTCGTGCCGGTGCCGTGCGCCTCCACCACCTGGATCCCGCCCGGATCGATGCCGTGGCCCTCGTACACGCGCCGCAGCAGGCGCGTCTGCGAGCGCGCGCTGGGCGCCGTGATCCCGTTGGTGGTGCCGTCCTGGTTCATCCCCGAGCCGCGGATCACGCCGTGCACCGTGTCGCCGTCGCGCAGCGCGTCGGCAAGGCGCTTGAGCACCACCACGCCCACCCCTTCGCCCGGCACGAAGCCGTCGGCGCCGTCGTCGAAGGCGCGGCAGCGGCCGGTGGGCGAAAGCATCCCGGCGCGGTCGGCGGAGAGGTAGAGCCGCGGCGTCGACTGCACGAACACCCCGCCGGCCAGCGCCATCCCGATCTCGCCCCGGCGCAGCGCCTCGCAGGCCAGGTGCAGCGCCACCAGCGAGCTGGAGCACGAGGTGTCGACGGAAACGGCGGGCCCTTCCAGGTCCAGGTGATAGGAGATCCGCGAGGCCACCACCGAGGCCATGTTCCCCCAGAGCGCGTGCCCGGGCGCGTCGTCGCCCACGAGTGCGTGGTAGTCGCCGGCGCAGCACCCCACGTACACCCCGCAGCCCGGCTCCGCCGGCCGGTCGCCCGCGTAGCCGGCGTCCTCGAGGGCGTGCCACGCCTCCTCCAGGAAGAGCCGCTGCTGCGGGTCCATGTAGGTGGCCTCGACCCCCGAGATGTTGAAGAAGAGCGGGTCGAAGCGATCGACGTCGGCCAGGAAGCCGCCACTGCGGCAGGCCACGCCGGGCGGCAGGGGCCAGCGGGTGGCGTCCTCCACCAGGTCGGCGCCGCGGCGCAGGTGCTCCCACAGCTCGCCCAGGTCGGCCGCGCCGGCGAAGCGGCCCGCCATCCCCACGACGGCGATGGGCTCGGGGAAGGGGTCCCGCGCCGGCGCCTCGGCCGCCCGCTCCCCCGCGGCGCCCGCCGCGGGGCGGGCCAGGGCCACGTGCCGCTCCAGCCGCTCCAGCGTGGCGTGGTCGAAGAGGGTGGTGGTGTCGAGCGCCGTCCCGAAGGCCTGGTTGAGCGACTCGACCAGCCGCACGCCCAGGATGGAGTCGAGCCCGTAGTCCGCGAAGGGGCGGCGCGGGTCGATCTCCTCCGGCGGCACCTGCAGCGCGTGCGCCAGGTGGTCGAGAATCGTCTTCCGCGGCGAGGCGCCCCCATCGTCCGGCCAGCAGCGCCTGCGCGTGAACGGGTAGGTGGGAAGGCCCACGCGGCGCCGCGGCTCGCCCCGTTGCAGGCGCTCCCACGGCACGGGGAGGCCCTTGACCCAGAGCGCCGCCACCGGGGCCATGTCGCCGCCGCGCCGCCACCCGTCCAGCAGCCCGGCCAGCCGCGGATCGGCGTCGATGCGGGCGAGCGTTTCCCTGGGCACGGCGGCGGTGCCCCGGTGCAGCGCGGCGCAGGGCACCCCCTCCACGAAGGCGCGCATCGCCTCGCGCAGCTCGTCGGGCGACGACACCACGCAGCAGAGCCGCTCCTCCATCGGCTCGCGCCCGGTCTGCAGCGTCCAGGCAAGGTCCTCCAGGTCGTGCTCGCCGCGGGCGAGGGCGTCGAGCAGCTTGCGGGCGTAGGCGAGCAGCGCCTCGCCCGTGCGCGCGGAGAGCGGCACCGGCACCGCCCGTGGCGCGCGGGTGCGCGGTACGGGCGCCACGTATTCCTCGACGACCACGTGCGCGTTCGTGCCGCCGGCCCCGAACGACGAGACCCCGGCCACGCGCGGACGCGCCCATTCCGCGCCCTGGCGCTGCAGCACGAAGGGCGAGGCCGCGAAGTCGATGTTGGGATTGGCCTCGTCGGCGTGCAGCGTGGGGGCCAGCCTGCCGTGCCGCATCTGCAGGACCAGCTTGGTGAGCCCCGCCATCCCCGCCGCCGCCTCCAGGTGGCCGATGTTCGACTTGGCCGAACCGAGGGCGCAGGACTGCCCTCCCGCCGTCCCGAACGCGTCGGCGAGGGCGGCGACCTCCACCGGGTCGCCGAGCTCCGTCCCGGTGCCGTGCGCCTCGATGCAGCTCACGTCGCGGGGGTGCACGCCGGCGCGCTCCAGGGCGCCGCGGATCAGCGCGGCCTGCGCGCCGGGGCTGGGCACCGTGTAGCCGTGCGTCCGGCCGCCGTGGCCGACGGCCGTGCCCCGGATCACGGCGTGGACGTGATCGCCGTCGGCCAGCGCCCGCGACAGCGGCTTGAGCAGCACGCACCCCACCCCTTCGCCGGGGACGAAGCCGTCCGCGCCGAGTCCGAAGCTGCGGCAGCGTCCGCGGGGCGAAAGCATCTGCTGCGCGCACAGCTCCACGTACGCCGAGGGGTGGACGTACAGGTTGACCGCCCCGGCGATGGCCACCTCGCACTCGCCGCGGAAGATCTGCTCGCACGCCTCGTGGATGGCGGTGAGCGACGACGAGCACATCGTGTCGACGGGCAGGCTGGGGCCGCGGAAGTCGAAGACGTACGAGACGCGGTTGGGGATGGAGGCGAACGTGGAGCGCGGAAAGCGCAGGGCCGCGCTCTTGGTGACCCCGGCGAACACCCCCACGCGCCCGCCGTGGCGCGCGGCCAGCGAGGCGCGCGTGTACCCCGCGTCCTCCACCACCTCCCAGCATGCCTCCAGGAACAGCCGCTCCTGCGGGTCCATCTGCGCGGCGTCGCGTGGCGCGATGTTGAAGAACAGGGGATCGAAGTCGGCGATGCCGTCCAGGAACCCGCCCCACTTGCTGTAGCTCTTTCCCTGGCGAACGGCCCGGGCGGGATCGGGCTCGTAGAAGCCGTCGAGCGGCCAGCGGTCGGCGGGGACCTCGGTGACGCAGTCGCGGCCGGCCTCGAGGTTGCGCCAGAAGGCGTCGAGCGTCGGCGCCTGGGGGTAGCGCCCGGCGATGCCGATGATCGCGATCGGCTCGCGCGCCGGCGCGGGCGCGGGGCGTGCGGCGGGCCTCGCCGGGGGCGCGGAGCGCTCTTCCAGGTGGCGGGCCAGCGCCGCGAGCGTGGGATGCTGGTAGAACAGCGTCTTCGGGAGCGGACCGAACCTCGCTTCCAGCCGCTGGTTGAGCCGCGTGACGACGATGGAGTCGATCCCGTACCGCTCCAGAGCCTCCCCCGCGTCGATGCTCTCGACCGGGCGCTTGATCACCGAGGCGAAGAGCTCCTTCAGGACGTGCAGCACGTCCGCTGCGGCTCCGGCCGTGGCCGCCTCGACCCCGTCGACCTCGGCCTCGACCCCGTCGACCTCGACAGGCTCGACCTCGACTGGCTCGACCTGGGCAGCCTCGACCTCGATCGCCTCGACCTCGGCCTCCTCCGCCTGGGCCGCCGCGGAAGGCGAGGAGCGCGCGGCGTCGCGCGCCAGGCCGTGCTCGCCCTCGTGAACGGCGGCGGGCGCGGCCGACACGCGGACGTGCGCCCATCCCGACGCAACGCAGCGGTGGAACGCCTGGAGCCCGGCGGCGGCCGAGATGGCGGCGTGCCCCTCGGCCCGCATTCCGCCCTCCGCCCACAGCGGCCAGGCGATGGAGACCGTCCGGCCGTGGCGCCCGTCGCGCCACGCGGCGTAGGTGTCCAGAAAGCCGTTCGCCGCCGCGTAGTCGGCCTGCCCGGCGTTGCCCAGGGAACCGGCGTTGGAGGAGAAGAGCGCAAGGAAGTCCAGCGGCAGGTGGCGGCTGGCAAGGTCCAGGTTCAGCGTTCCCTGGACCTTGGGCGCCAGCACGCGCCGCAGCGACTGGTGCGTCTTGCGGATGATCCACGCGTCTTCGATGAGCCCCGCGCAGTGCAGGATGCCGTCGAGCCGCCCGTGCGCCGAGACGATGGAGGCCAGCAGCGCGTCGACGGCGGCGCGGTCGGTGACGTCGCACTCCGCGCGGCCGGCCAGGACGCCGTGCGCGCCGTGCTCCCGGGCGTCGCGCGCGAAGAGGCGGGCCAGGCCGCCGACGCCGCCGGTGACCAGGTACACGCCGCCCTCCTTCCAGCAGGGCGGCACCCGCTCCGCGGCCGGCGCCTCTTCCCACCCGCGCACCCACGCCGCGCCCCCGCGATACGCCACCTGCTCGCCGCCCGTGCGCAGCAGGTGGCGCAGCTCCTCCGCCCCCGGCCACTCGTCGAGCTCGATCGTCTGCCCGTGGATCCCCGGGTCTTCCAGGTGCGCCGTGCGCAGGAGGCCGATCACGCCGGGGGCGAACTGCAGTGCATCCGCGCCCAGCGACACCACCTGGACCAGCGTGTTGCCGGGGCGCCGCCCCGTCATCAGGCGCTGCAGCTCGCTCAGCAGCCGGCTGACCGTCATCGCGTAGCGCTCGTCCGCGCCGGCACGGTCGCTGTGCAGCACCACGCAATCGCAATCGGCGTCGCCGCCCTCCACGGCCGCGCGCCAGTCGGCCGGCGGGTCGCACAGCAGCACCAGGCGCCGGGCGAAGGAGGGCGCACCCGGCGCGGCGTCGCGCGACGGGACCCAGACGGGGCGGAAGGAGCGCGTCCCGCTCACGGGCGGCCTCCTTCGAGCAGCATCTCGAGCTCGCGCACGTACGCCGCCTCGTCGAGCGACGGCGCCTCCGGACGCGGGATCCAGTACCGCTCGCGCGCGAACGGATACGGCGGCAGCGCCGCCATCACCGGGTGCCCGCCGGTCCACAGCGAGGCCCAGTCGACATCGGCGCCCGACATCCACCGCGCCAGGACGGGGTCCTCGGGAACGGGTGCCGGCCTTGGCCCCGACGCGCAGGCGGCCAGGCCGTCGCGAAAGGCGGAGCGCCCGGCGGCACGGAAGGCGAAGCGCGCCTCCATGGGCTCGCGGCCCGCCTGGAGCGTCCAGGCGATGGCGGGGAGCGGGGCCGCGCAGTCGGCGAGCCCCGCGGCCAGCCGGCGCAGCTGCGCCTCGTCGCGCGCGGAGAGCACGAAGAGCTCCGCGGCGTCGCCGTACGCGCGCTCGGCGGGCGCCGGGGCGGGGTACTCCTCCAGCACCACGTGCGCGTTGGCGCCGCCGAAGCCGAAGCTGCTGACGGCGGCGCGGCGGGGGGCGTCGGCCCGCCGCGGCCACGGCGTGCGCTCGCGGACCACCCAGAACGGGCTTCCCTCCAGCTCCAGGTGCGGGTTGAGCTCGCCGCAGTGCAGCGTCGCCGGGAGCTCGCCGTGGCGCATGGCCAGCAGCGCCTTCACCACCCCCGCGGCGCCGGCGGCGGCCTCCAGGTGGCCGATGTTGGTCTTCAGCGACCCCAGGGCGCAGCGGACCGGCCCCTCGGCCGGCAGCGCCGCGTACGCCCGGCGCAGCGCGCTCACCTCGGCGGGGTCGCCCAGGGGCGTGCCGGTGCCGTGCGCCTCGACGTAGCCGATGGTGGCGGGGTCGATCCCGCTCATCGCCGCTTCGATCAGCCGCGCCTGGGCCTTCACGTTGGGCGCGGTGAGCGAGCCGGCGCGGCCGCCGTGGTTTTCGGCGCTGGCCAGGATCACGCCGTGAATGCGGTCTCCGTCGCGCTCGGCGTCGGCCAGCGGCTTGAGGACCAGGGCCACCACCCCCTCGGCGCGCACGTAGCCGCCGGCGTCGCGCGAGAAGGTCCGGCAGCGGCCGTCCGGGCTCAGCATGCCGGCCATCTGCGCGGCGGCCGAGGTGTCCACGCTCAGCAGCAGGTTCACCCCGCCGGCGATGGCCATCGCCGAGCGCCCCGAGCGCAGCGTCTCCACCGCCCGGTGGATGGCCACCAGCGAGCTCGAGCACGCCGTGTCCACCGGCTGGCTGGGGCCGTGGATGTCGAGCAGGAAGGAGATGCGGTTGGCGAGCATCGAGTGCTCGTTGCCGGTGGCGATGAACGCGTCGGCCGGGACGCCGTGCACCGAGAGCAGGTTGGCGTAATCGGAGCCGGAGATGCCGAAGAAGACCGCCGTGCTTTCCGGCAGGCGCGACGGTGGATGGCCGCTGTCTTCCAGCGCGTGCCAGACGGTCTCCAGCGCCAGCCTGTGTCGCGGGTCCATCAGCTCGGCCTCGAGCCGCGAGATGCGGAAGAAGGCGGCGTCGAACGCGTCCACGTCGCGCACCACGCCGGCGTACTTCGGAAAGTCCGCCCGGTCGACGATGTCCCGGTAGAAGGCGTCGTACCGCTCGCGCGGGAAGGGGGTAATCAGGTCGCGGCCCGCGACCAGGTGGTCCCACAGCTCCTCGATGGAATCGGCCTGCGGGAAGCGGCCCGCCATTCCGACGATGGCGACGGCGCCCTCCCGCCGGACCGCCGCGCGTGGGGCGGCGGCCGCGATCGGCGCCGGCCGCTCCGGCTGCCGCACGCCGCGCAGGTGTCCGGCGAGCGACTCGACGTTGGGGTGCTCGAAGAAGACGGCGGGGGTGAGCGCGACGCCGAACGCGTCGTTGACGCGGCCGGCCAGGGTGGTGAGGGCGATGGAGTCCAGGCCGTACGACTGGATCGGCGTGCGGTGGTCGATCTGGTCCACGGAAAACTTGGCGATGGCCGCGACCTGCACCTTCAGGACCTGCTCCACCGAGGGGCCGGCGCCGGTGGCCGGGGAAGCGGACCCGCCGGCGGCGGAGCCGGCCCGGCGGATGCCGGAAAGGTGGCCGACGATCTCGCCGTCCGCGCCCACGAGGGCCATCTCGTCCCCGTCCAGCACCACGGAGCGCGTCTCGGCGGCGGGGCGCAGCAGGCGCAGTCGGCCGATGGACCGCAGCGGTCCCGCCGACTGCGCGATCACCACCAGGAGCGGCGCCGGAAGCGTGACGTTCCGCTTGAAGTGGTCCTGCTGGAAGGGTGGCTCGGCAACGTCCCACCGCCGGCCCGCCGGCACGGGGGAAACGGGCGCGGAGCCGGGCCGCGCGAGCTCGAGGCGGATCGCCTCGACGCCGGTGGAAACGGCCAGCGACCAGCGCTCGTTTCCGCGGCTTTCCAGGCGGTACAGCAGGCGCGTGGCCGTCGTCCACTCGATCGGCGCCAGCCAGTGCACGTCGCGCAGCTCCAGCGGGCCCTCCACGCCGGCCAGCCTGGCGACGGCCAGCGCCGCGTCCAGGACGAAGGTGCCGACGATCTCCCCCTCGTGGTGGTAGTCGAGCAGCTCGTCCGGGTGGACGTCGAGGGTGAACCGCACCCCGGCGAGGCCCGACTCGTTGCGGCCGACGAAGGGGTGCAGCTTCGCGGCGAAGCCGATCGGGTCCAGAAGCGACGGAGCATCGGGAAGCTCCGGATACCAGCAGCGGGTCTCCTCGAACGGATAGGCGGGGAGCGAGAGCCGCCGCGGCTGCGCTCCGGGGTGAAGCGCGTCCCAGTCGATGGCGGCGCCGGCGATCCAGTACCGCGCCACGGCCTCCAGGTCGCCGCGCCCGGCCGCCGCGCTCACCTCGGCGGCGTCGTACGCAGCCGCCTCCAGGGCCACGTTCTCCGTGAACGGCAGACCCGCGCGGTCGGTGAGCCGGCGGCGTACCCCGGCCAGGTCGGCGGCCACGAACGCCAGGCGGCAGGGGAGCGCGTTTCGTCCCGCCTGCAGCGTGTACGCCAGCGACCGCAGGTCGACGTCCGGATGCGCGTCGAGAAAGGCCCGCATCCGCTCCAGCCACGCCGTCATCCGGCGCGGGTTCATGGCCGAGAACACCATCAGGTGCGGCCCGCCGCGGGCCGCCGCGGCCGGGGGCGGGGCCTCGTACTCGTCGATCACCAGGTGCGCGTTCATCCCCCCCGCGCCGATGGAGGTGACCCCCGCGCGGCGGGGCGCCCCGGCCGGCGGCACCCATTCGGCGCCCGTCCGCTGCACGAAGAACGGGGACTCCGCGAAGGGGATGGCCGGGTTCAGCTCCTCCGCGTTCACCGAGGCCACGAGGCGCCGGTGCTTCATCTGCAGCAGCACCTTGGTCACCCCGGCCAGCCCCGCCGCGGCCAGCAGGTGGCCCAGGTTCGACTTCACCGACCCCACCGGGCAGAACCCGCGCTCGCTCGTCCACTTTTCGAAGGCCAGGGTGGCGCCCTTGATCTCGATCGGGTCGCCCAGCCTGGTCCCCGAGCCGTGGCCTTCGAAGCAGGAGATGCTCCGGGGGTCCACGCCGGCGTCGGCGAGGGCCTTTTCGATGGCCAGCGCCTGCATGTGCGGATTGGGGACGGTGAAGCCGTTGCGCACGCCGGCGTTGGTGACCGCGCTCCCCCGGATCACCCCGTAGACGTGGTCGCCGTCCCGCTCGGCGTCGGCCAGCCGCTTCAGCACCAGGGCGCCGGCCCCCTCGCCCACGATGGTGCCGTCGGCGCCCAGCCCGTAGCTGCGGATCTTCTCGCCCGTGGTGGTGGTGTAGTGCTCCTGCGAGGTGGCGACCAGGTTGTAGGGGTGCAGCATCAGGTTGACGCTCCCCACCACCACCATCGGACATTCGCCGCCGCGCAGCATCTGCACCGCCTGGTGGATCGCCACCAGCGACGACGCGCACATGGCGTCGACGAACAGGGACGGGCCGCTGAAGCCGTAGAAGTACGAGAGGAGGTTGGGAATGGCCCCGGCCAGGGTGCCGCTGGCCCGCGCCCCCCGCCGCAGCAGGCTCTGGAACCCGTAGAGCAGGTAGTGGTTGTTCATCGTGCCCACCAGCACGCCCACGTTGCCGCGGTAGCGGCGCTGCAGCGTTTCCCGCGAGTAGCCGGCGTCCTCCAGCGCCTGCACCCCCACCTGCAGCAGCAGCCGCGCCTCGGGCGACATGAGCTCCGCGTCGTGCTGCGAGATGCTGAAGTAGCGGGGGTCGAACCGGTCGATTCCGCGCAGGAAGGTGCCCGTGCGGATCGTGCTCTTGCCCAGGACGTCGCGAGTCGGCGCGTACAGCGCGCGCGGGTCCCAGCGGTCGGAGGGTGGCGGCTCGAAGGCGTCGCGCCCTTCGTCGAGCAGTCTCCAGAGCTCGTCCAGGTTTTCCGCGTGGGGATAGCGTCCGGAGAGGCCCACGATGGCGACGTCGCGCGAACCGGGCGGGGGCGCCGGGGCCCGGGAAACCGCGACGGCCGGGGAAGCATCGGCGGCGGGGGAACCTTCGACGACCGGGGAAGCCTCCACGGGGGAAGCCTCGACGGGGGAAGCCTCGACGGGGGAAGCCTCGACGGGCGCGCGGGACACCGCCACGCGGCCCTCGCGCGCCAGGAACTCCGCCACGCCGTCCAGGTCCACGTGCTCGAAGAACAATGTCTTCGGCAGGGGGCCGAACTCCTTCTCCAGGCGCTGGGTGACGGAGACGGCCAGGATGGAGTCCAGGCCGTACTCGTCCAGGCGGACGTCGGCGCGCAGGCGCGCCGGGTCGATCCCGGCCGCCTCGGCGAAAAGGGACCGGACGAGGGGGAGCGCGTCGGCGGCGGTCCCGCCCGCACGCGGCGCAACGGGTGCGGCGTCCGGCGGGGCGGCCGGGGCCGCGGCGGCCACCCGCCACGAGCCCACCTCCACGCCGATCCGCGCGCCGGAGAACCCCCGCAGCGCCACCTCGAAGGCGGCCAGGCCGTCCGCCGTGGCCATCGCCTCGGCGTCCGCCCGCGGCGACGGCGGCTTCATCCCTCCCTGGGCCCACAGCGGCCAGTTGATCGAGATCGTGCGCCCGGGTCCGCGGCGCTGCTCGGCGAAGGCGTCGAGGAACGCGTTCGCCGCGCCGTAGACGGCCTGGCCGGGGCTGCCGCGAACGGCGGCGACCGAGGAGAAAAGGGCGAAGAAGTCCAGGCCGAAGCCGCGCGTGGCCTCGTCGATGAGGGTCGTGCCGTCGACCTTCGGCGCCAGCACGGCCTCCATCGCGTCGCGCGTGTCCTTCAGCAGCCAGGCGTCGCGGAGCACCCCCGCCGCGTGGACGATGCCGTCCAGCCGCCCGTGGCGCTCGCGGATCTCCGCCACCACCCGGTGCACGTCGGCGCGCCGCGTGACGTCCGCCTGGCGGTACTCCGCCCGTGCCCCCGCCCGGCGCAGCGTCTCCAGAAACGCGGAGCCGTCGGACGTGAGGGCCGAGCGGCCGGTGAGGACCAGGCGAACGCCGGGCGTCTTCCCCAGGTGGGCGGCGACGATGCGTCCGAGCCCGCCCATGCCGCCGGTGATCCAGTAGACGCCGCCGGGGACGGCCGCGGGAGTGCCCGGCCCCCCCGGCGGGGTCCATTCCGCCAGCCGGCGGACGTACCGCGCGCCGGAGGCGTCGTAGCGCACCTCGTCCTCGCCGTGCTCGCCGGCCGCGATCCGCGCCACCGCTTCCGGCGCCCACCCGGCGAGATCCGGGATCGTGACCACGGTGCCGCGGAGCTTCGGGTTCTCCAGCCGCGCCGTGCGGAAGAGCGCGGCCAGCGGCGCGAAGCGCGCGTCCGGGGCCATCACCAGCAGCCGCACGGGGCCGGAGTCGCGATCGCGGAGCACGGCCTGCGCACGCTCGATCACCGGCATCCATTCCGTGTCGAGCGGCTCGGCCGCGGCGGCGGTGCGTTCCGCCACCTCCCGCAGGGCGGCCCCGTCGAGCCCCGCCAGCATCAGGTGCACCCTCGCGGGGTCCGGCCGTCCCTCCACGTCACGCCGCTCCCACCGCGGCACCGCGTACACCAGGCGCGGCGCCGGGCGAACCCCGTCGGCGAACTTCTCGGTGAGCCCCGCCATCCGCAGGCACAGCTCCCCGTCGTCGTCGTGGAGGTCGATGTCGAAGACGTGCAGGCGGCCGGGGCGCCGGCGGACGTGGACCCACGCGCTCCCCGGGACGGCCCGGCGCAGCTCGATGGCCTCGGCGCTGAACGGCATGGGTGCCGCCGTGGCGTTCTCCTCGGCCTCCAGCGCCAGCAGGAGCGCCACCTGGAGGGCGCAGTCCAGCGCCGCCACGGCGCTCGCCGCGGCGACGCGCGCCACCGCCCGCCCCGGCCCACGGTGCACGCGGCTCAGCCCGCGCATGGCCGGCCCGTGCTCCATGCCCAGCGCGGCGAAGCGGCGGTAGCACTCTTCACCCGTCCATTCGCCGTCGGGGCACGACGCGAGCAGCGCGGCGAGGTCGGCGCGCTCGGGGGGCGCATCGGAGAGCGCGGCCACCGTGCCGCGCACGCAGGGCTCGTCTGCCTCGATCGTGAACTCGTCCGGCGCGGCCAGCACCACGCGGACGCTCGTTCCCCCCTCGCCCACCACCAGCGGCCGCAGCCACACGACGTCGCGCAGCACCAGCGGGCCGGGGTCCGGCAGCGCCGCGCGCACCAGGTCGGGGCACACGGCCGCCGGTAGCACCCTGCGCCCGTCGATGCGGTGCCCGTCCAGGAAGAACTCGCTCCCCGTGTAGTGCGTCGCCCCGCGCGGAGCCGTGGCGGGCCAGTAGCGCTCGCCGGCGAACGGATACCCCGGCAGCGAAACGCGCCGGTACCCCTTCCCGAACGGCTCGTCCGCGCCAGCCTCGCTCGCCCGCCGTTCCCGCAGCGCGTCCGACAGCTCGGCCAGCGTCTCCGCCCGGCAGGCGAAGCGGTGCGGGAGCTGCCGCCGTCCCGTAAGCAGCGTGTAGCTGACGTCGCCCAGGTCCAGCCCGGGATGCGCGTCCACGTGCGCGCGCAGCTCGTCGATCTGGCGCTGCAGCTGCGCCTCGCTCTGCGCCGAGAGCACCACCGGATAGGCGCGCGGGGGCCGGGGCGCCCGCGGGATCGCCGGCGCCTCCTCGATGACCAGGTGGGCGTTGGTCCCGCAGAAGCTGAACGAGCTGACCGCGGCGCGGCGCGGACCCTCCGCCTCCCAGGGGATCAGCGTCGTGTTCACGTAGAACGGGCTGTCGTCCAGGGGAATGGCCGGGTTCGCCCGCTCCCAGTGCGGTGCCGGCGGGATCTGCCCGTGCCGGAGCGCCAGCAGGACCTTGAGCACGCCGGCCACCCCGGCGGCGGTGGTGGTGTGGCCGATGTTCGCCTTGACCGAGCCGAGGGCGCAGTAGCGCGTGCGGTCGGTGGAACGGCGGAAGGCGCCGGTCAGCGCCTCCAGCTCGATCGGATCGCCCAGGATGGTCCCCGTCCCGTGCGCCTCCACCATCTGGATGCCGGCCGGGTCGATCCCGAAGCGGTCGTACACCTCGCGCTCCAGCCGCTCCTGCGACTGCGCGCTGGGTGCCGCCAGGCCGTTGGTCCGGCCGTCCTGGTTGATCCCCGAGCCGCGGATGACGGCGTGCACGGCGTCGCCGTCGGCAAGGGCGTCGGCCAGGCGCCTGAGCACCACCACGCCCGCCCCCTCGCCGGGAACGAAGCCGTCCGCGCGCGCGTCGAACGCGTAGCAGTGGCCGGTGGGCGACACCATCCCGGCGCGGTTCACCGCGTCGTAGAACGACGGCGTGGACTGCACGAAGACGCCCCCGGCCAGCGCCATGTCGACCTCGCCGCTCCACAGCGCCTGGCACGCCAGGTGGATGGCCACGAGCGAGCTCGAACAGGCGGTGTCCACCCCCACGGCGGGGCCCTGCAGGTCCAGGAAATAGGCGATGCGCGCGGCGATCACGGCATCCGAGGTCCCCCAGAACGCCTGTGCCGGCGCCTCGGCGCCGAAGAGGGCTCCGTAGTCCGTCCCCTGCGACCCCACGTAGACGCCGCAGCGGCTCCCCTCGATCGCACGGCCCGCGTGCCCGGCGTCTTCCAGCGCGTGCCAGGCCTCCTCCAGGAAGATGCGCTGCTGCGGGTCCATGGCCGTGGCTTCGGCCCCCGCGATGCGGAAGAAGGGGGCGTCGAACCGGTCGATGTCGGAAAGGAACCCGCCGCGCGAGCACTGCCACTGGGGGCGTGGCGGCCAGCGGGACACTTCGCCGACCAGCTCCGCCCCGCGCGCCAGGTGCCCCCAGAGCTGCTCGACGTTGTCGGAGCGCGCGAAGCGCCCGCTCATCCCGACGACGGCGATGGGGGAGGGACCGGCCCCCCCCGCCGCCCCGGTTTCCGGCGACGGCGGCGGGGAAGGGAAGGGGCGGGGCTGTCCGGCCTCCAGGTGCCTCGTGAGGCGGTCGACGCTGGCGTGGGCGAAGAGGCTCGTGGTGCTCAGGTCGGTGCCCAGGTGCTCGTTGAGCGTCTGGACGACCCCCGCGGCGCTGATCGAGTCGAGCCCGTAGTCGGCGAACGCCGCCTCCGGGTCGATCGCCCCGGCGCCGAGCCCGAGCTTCGCCGCAAGCGTCCGGACCACCAGGCCGCGCACCGAGGCCGGGTTCGAATCCAGGGCCGGGGCCGGAGCGGATGCCCGGGCCGGGGCCGGGGCGCCGCGTTCCGCGGGATCCGCCCCCGTCGGAAGCCAGTACGGCGTCCGCGTGAACGGGTAGGTCGCGCAATGGATCCGGACGGGCTTCGTATCGCCGTACAGCAGCGCCCAGTCCACGTCCAGGCCGTGCGACCAGGCCCGGGCGAGCCGGTCGGCCCGGCCCTGCTCCACCCAGTGGGCCGTGAGCAGCCTCGCCTCGCCAGGGTCCAGGAAGGGCGCCCCCGCCGCCGCGCGCGTCCCGGTTCCGTCGCGGAGGAAGTCCTCGATCCTGGCGCGCAGCTCCTCGGAGGTCTCCGCGACGAAGGCCGCGCGCTCTTCCATGGCGTCGCGCGCGGTCTGAAGCGTGTGCGCCAGCGATGCGAGGTCCGTCCCCGCCTGCAGCGAAGCGAGCACCGCGCGCGCGTACGCCCGCAGCGCCTCGCCGGTGCGCGCCGAGAGAGGGACCACGTGCGGCCCCGGGTGGCCGGGGCCCCCCGGGTCGCCCGCGGGGGCCGGCGGGGGCTCCAGCACCACGTGCCCGCTCACCCCGCCGAACCCGATCGTGCTCACCCCCGCCCGCCCGGGCGACGGCCACTCCCGCGCCGCGCCGACCACGTAGAACGGGCTCCCCTCCAGCTGGATCAGCGGGTTCAGCGTCTCGAACCCGCACGTGGCCGGCAGCATGCGGTGCCGCATCGCCTGCAGGACCTTGACGATGCCGGCCATCCCGGCCGCCGCTTCCAGGTGGCCGACGTTCCCCTTCACCGAGCCCACCCCGCACGGCCGCGTCGCGCCGAGGCGCGCGAAGGCGCGCTTCAGTCCCTGGATCTCGATCGGATCGCCGAGCAGCGCCCCCTGCGCGTGGGCCTCCAGGTAGTCGACGGTGTCGGGATCGATCCCGGCGCGCGTGTAAACGTCGACGATCAGCGCTTCCTGCGTGGTCGGCGTCACGGCCGTGAGCGAGTGGGTCTTCCCGCCGTGGCGCGTGGAGACGGCACGGATGACGCCGTGGATGGGATCGCCGTGGGCGACCGCGTCGGCCAGCGGCTTGAGCACGAGCACCGCGCCCCCCTCCCCCCGTACGAAGCCGGCGGCCGCCGCATCGAACGCGCGGCTCGCGCCGTCGCGCGACAGCTGTCCGCTCTTGCGGAACGCCGTAAAGCGGCTCGCCGACAGGCACAGGTTCACCGCCCCGGCCAGCGCCATCGAGCACTCGCCGTGCTCCAGCGCCAGCACCGCCTGCTGGACGGCCGTGAGCGAGCTCGAACAGGCGGTGTCCACGGCCAGGCTCGGCCCGCGAAGGTCCAGCAGGTGCGAAACGCGGTTCGCCACGATCGAATGCGAGGTGCCCGTGGGCATGTACGCGTCCGAATGGGCCTGGTGCCGCGCCGTCAGCTCCGCGTAGTCCGACGCACCGACGCCCATGAACACGCCCACGTTCGCGCCGGCGAGCGCGCCCGGACGGTAGCCGCCGTCCTCGATGGCCTTCCAGGCCAGCTCCAGGGCGATGCGCTGCTGCGGGTCCATCATCTCCGCCTCGCGCGGCGAGACGCGGAAGAACGCGGCGTCGAAGCCTTCGACGTCGTCGATCGTCGCCGCGCGCAAGCCCTCCGTCCCCGGGCCGCGGCGCCCGGCCGGAAGCGTGCCGATCAGGCACCGTCCGGTGGCCAGGTGCTCCCAGAACTGTCCGGGATCGTCGGCCTGGGGAAAGCGGACGGCGATGCCGATGATGGCGACGGCGGTCATGGCGCCCCGGCCTCCGCCGGGCGGCGGGCCATGCGGCGCCGCACCGCGCCGGTGCGCTCGTCGACCACCCTGACGAGCGTTCGCTCCGTCGCGCGCTCCTCCGGATCCGGGAGCCCCTCGCGCCTGACGAAGTAGCGGTGCAGCCAGACCAGCGACATCAGGAAGACGAAGGTCTGGCTCTCGCGCGTGCTGACCTGGCCCGGCGGGGTCGAGAACACCTTCTTCACCAGGGCGCGCGCGAAGACGGGATCCAGGCAGTCCACCCGCGCGAGCGTCGCGTCGCAGAGCAGGTCGAGCGTGTCGCCGCGGCGCTCGGCAAACGCGGCCACGTCGGGGGCGCGGTACGGGAACTTCCCCTTCGCCAGGACGGCGGGCGGCAGCCGGTCGCCGAACGCCCTCTTCAGCAGCCGCTTCTCGTCGAACCCGTCGTCGAAGCGCAGGTTGGTCGCGGCGGCCACGGCCACCACGGCGGGGTCGAGGTAGGGGCAGCGGTTCTCCACGCCGTGCGCGAGCGCCATCCGGTCGCCCTGCGTCGACAGCAGGTATCCCGGCAGGAGGGTCCTGAACTCCAGCCACTGCGCCTTCTGCACGGGCGTGAGTGCGCCGAACCCCGGCTGGGCGCCCAGCCATTGCACGAGCGAGGGAAGCGGGTCGGGCGCGTCGCGCAGCAGCCGCGTGGAGAAGCGGCCGTTCTGCAGCCGCATCTCGTGCGAAAAGAGGCCGGGCGTGCGCTCGGCGGAGAACTGCTGGTACAGCCCCATCAGGCGGCCGTGCTCGCCGCCGCCGCTGAAGTGGTCCAGGTACGGATACAGCCGGGCCAGCCGCGCCTTCTTCTCCTCCGTGGTCAGGCTGTTCCACGACGACAGCAGGAGCGTGTCCTTGAAGATCCCGTAGCCGAGGAACGCCTCGTCGGCGCCCTCGCCGCTGAGGACCACCCGGACCCCCGCGTCGCGCGTGGCCCGGGACAGAAGGAACATCGGCACGAACGCCGTCCGGAAGGCCGGCACCTCGGCGTGAAAGACCGCGCGCGGAAAGTGGTCGGCGATGTCGCCGTTGCCCACGCGCACGGTGGTGTGCGCGGTGCCGAGGCGCTCCACGACCGCCCGCTGCTCGGCCGACTCGTCGAACTGCGTCTCCTCGAACGCCACCGAGAACGTCCGCAGGGGAGGGCCCGCGGCGTCGGTGGCCAGCGCCGCCACGATGGACGAATCGACGCCTCCGCTGAGGTAGACCCCCACCTCGACGTCGCTGCGCATCCGCAGCGCCACGCTCGCCCGCAGCGTGTCGCGGATTTTCTCGATCGCCTCCCCTTCCGTGGCCGGCGCGCCACGACCCTGAAGGTCGAGCGTCGTGTAGGCGCCGCGCCGCGACCGGCCGCCGCGGTCGACCACCAGGAACTCTCCCATCGGCAGCTGCTCGACGCCGGCGAACCCGGTCTGGTGCGGCAGCGGAGTCCAGGTGGTGAAGATCGTTGCCAGCTGGGCGGAGTCGAAGGCGAAGCGAACGCGCTCGAAGGCCAGGAACGCCTTCATCTCCGAGGCGAACAGGAGCCGGCCCTCGTGCAGGACGTAAAAGAGGGGACGCTCTCCGAAGCGATCCCGCGCCAGGACCATCGAGCCGTCGCGGGTGTCGTGGATTGCGAACGCGAAGGCGCCGTCGAGGCGGGGCAGGGAAGCTTCACCCCAATGGATCCAGGCCTGCAGCACGACTTCGGTGTCCGAGGCCGTGCGGAAGCGGCGTCCAAGGGCCTCGAGCTCGCGCCGCAGCTCGCGGTAGTTGTACAGCTCGCCGTTGCAGCAGATCCAGTAGCGGCCGTCGCCGCTGCCGAGCGGCTGGGTGCCGGACCTCCGGTCGATCACGCTCAGCCGCGCGGTACCCAGGCCGGCGACGTCGGAGACGTAGTAGCCGGCTTCGTCCGGCCCGCGGTGCGCGAGCAGGGCGAGCATGCGCGTCATCAGGGCCGGATAGCGCTCGGGCGCCTCCGGCGCACGGAAGAAGCCGGCGATCCCGCACATCAGCGGCCGGCCCTTTTGGCTTCGGCACAGGCCAGGATGCTGTTGAGCGAGACCAGCACGTTGGAGAGGAGCTCGTCGTCGGTGAAGCGGATGCCGTACTCCTTCTCCAGGTGCCGGATCATCTGGACGTATCCGAACGAATCGATGATCCCGATGCTGAACAGGTTGGTTTCCGGGGTGACGTCGCCGCCGAACTCGAAGAGGAAGGTGTCTTCCAGGTATCGCTGAAGCTCTTCTCGCATCTCAATTCCTCAGCCCGGTCTCGATGAGGTGGGCGATCTCGTTCCAGTGCCGGCGTATGAAGAAGTGGTCGCCGGGAAAGCTCCGCACCGTCAGCGGATGAAGGGTCTCGTTCTGCCACTTCCGGGCGTCCGCGAGCGAGACCGCCTCGTCCTGGCCGATCATCACCGCAATGGGGACGTCCAGCTGCGGGCCGCCCGGGTGGACGCACGCGCTCAGCACCTCGAAGTCGGCGCGGAGGATCGGTTCGTAGTGCGCCATCAGGTCGGCGTGCTGAAGCAGCTCCGGGGGAACGCCGCCCATGGCGCCCAGCCGGCGCCAGAACGCGTCCGACGCCAGCCTCCAGGTCTGCTCCTCGCGCGAAGGCGCGGCTGGCGAGCCTTCGCCGGAAACGAAGAGGCGCGCCGGCGCCCGCCCCTGCTCGCACAGGCGGCGGGCCAGGAGATAGGCCAGCCGCGCGCCCAGGCTGTGGCCGTACAGCGCGTATGGCCCGTCGATCCGGGGCGCGATCTGGGCGAACAGGTCGTCGATGACGGCGTCGGGGTCGTGGAGCAGCGGCTCGGAGGCGCGGCTTCCGCGTCCGGGCCGCTCCAGCGGCACGGCCTCAGCCCCCGCCAGGCGTTCGGCCAAGCCGTGATACGCGCGCGCGTCGCCGCCGGCGTACGAGACGCAGAACACCTGGCTCCGGCGCTCGCGCCCGGGCGGCGCGGACGCCGGCGAACGCGCGCCGCCCGCGTCCCCGGCGAGGGCAGACCGCGCCCGCATCTTGGTGAGGATGGAGCTCCCCATCTCCTCGAACGCCATCTCGCGGTCCAGCCCCAGCAGGTGCTGCACGCTGTCGCGCCACAGCACCGCGCCCGTGATCTGCCGCGTCAGCGTTTCGGCGACGCGCGCGCCCTCGTACGGCCGCGCGGTGGCGTTGGCGATGACGGGAACCTGCAGCGGGGCGAAGGAGAAGCCGGCCAGGAACGCCGCGAATTCGTCCCGCGCGGGGCGCATGTGGCGCGAGTGGAAGGGCGCGCTCACCTTCAGCGGCAGGGCCGTGATCCCCTCCTCGGCGCACGCTGCCCGGGCGCTCTCGATGTCGGCCGCCGTCCCGGATACGACAAACTGGTTGTCGCTGTTGTGGTTCGCGATGTCGACGGCCTCCAGCCCGCGGTCGCGCAGCAGCCGCTCGATTCGCCCGGCGTCGACGTTCACCAGCGCCAGCATTCCGCCGCCCGCCGCCGCGCCCATCAGCTCGCCGCGCTTCAGGACCAGCTTGAGCCCCGTCTCGAAGTCGAACGCGCCGGCGGCCAGCAGCGCGTTGTACTCGCCCAGGCTGTGCCCGAGCAGGAAGTCCGGCGTGCCCGGCACCCTGTCCTGGTGGTCCAGCCACGTAAGCGCGTTGACGACGTACATCGCCGGCTGCGTGAACTGCGTCTGCGCCAGCCGGTCCTGGGGATCGTGGACGCACAACTCCTCGACGTCCCACCCGGCGATGTCCGAGGCCCTGCGCGCCAGGCGCGGATACCGGCGGAAGAGCGCCTCGCCCATCCCCCTGGACTGAGCTCCCTGGCCCGGAAACATCACCGCCCTCATGCCGCCTCCCCGGGAAGCGGGGCATCGCTCGCCACGTCCTCGACGCCGACGCCGCGCGCCACGTCGGGGAGAATCACGCCGTCGTCGTGGGAAAGGCTGAACCGCGGAGACACCGGGGTGTTTTTCGATGTGGGGACGGCCGTGGCGGTCGGGAACGATCCGCCGGGCGGCGCGGGGATTGACGGTCTGGTACTTCTCGAGCAGGCCTTCAGCGCCTGGGCTCCCCCTCCGGAGGTCCGGACAGCGTCGGACCTCCGGAGGGGGAAGCGTTTCGCTACGAGCTGGCGTCGCCGACCCGGGTGTACTCGATCTCGGTGGCCACGTACTGCTGGTGTCCGTCCGGGGTCCACTCCAGGATCTGGAGGGTGCGCCGATTGCGCCCGGTGATCTGGATGGTCACGTCGGCGCCTTCGCCGTCATGCGTGCCCGTCAGCGTGTCGACGTGATGGCTGCTCCGCAGATTCAGCGTCTGCGAGCCTTCCGGCCAGTCGCCCTCGGAGACGATGAGCGCCGTCTGGAAGTTGTCGTAGTAGGCGGTGAAGAACTTCCTCCTGCGGTAGTCGTAGCCGATGATGGTGCGGCCCTCGTAGTCCTCGCGGTCCAGGAGCGTGCCCCGGGCCTGCTCTTCCAGGAACCTGCCGCCGAACACCGAGCGGACCGTCGTCGTCCCCCGCGACTCGCGCGGCTCGGCGCCGGCATCGCGGTACCACCTCGTCACGAACTCCCACTCCCCCTCGAGGGCCGACAGCCGCTTGTGGTGCTCCGTCGGTTGGCCGACCTGCCTCCAGGTTTCGAGGTATCTCTCGTCCTCGGCGGTCAAAGTGGCTGACGTTCCCGCGTCGTACGACATGCGTCCCTTGCCTTTCATGAAAGATGGGCCCGCTAGAAAATGGTGCGTCGACAATAATGTTCTCCGCCACTTCACAAGTCAACATTTACGTCGTTGAAGGTGGGGTCTAGCTGTTGCATGCCCCCATCTCTGGAAAGCAGAGTGCAGGATCAGCGTACCGGCGGCGCAGAATACATTGACGCCATCTGGTTACATTTCTGTTCTCCTGTGCGCTTCGTGGGTTGCTGCGCCCGGCCATGCCGGTTGCAGCGTTCGGTGTCCCGTCGAGAGTGGGATCAAGAAACGGGAAAGTCGACACATCTCCCAGGAAGCGTCCTACGCCCGGCGTAGACCGCCGCGACCGCGCGCCGCCCGTGCGCACGCGGCTTCCTGGCACCTGCCCCTCAGCCGAGGGGGACGCCCGTCTGCCGGGCGACGCGCTCCAGCGCCTCCACCACCGGCCGGATGACGGGGATCCCCTCCCGCCGCCGTACCTGTTCCGTGCGGCAAGGTACTTCGCTGAAATGCCCGCACCCTGAATGAATGCCGATGGGCAGTGTTGCAATTCCTGGACATACGGGTGAGCCGTAGACATCGGTTACAGTACCTTCCCGCCCTGCTCTTCCGCCGGTATGTTTCCTGAGGCGTCGTATTACGGCAGTGCTCCCTTGGGCGCTCCTCCTCATCGCCTCCCCTGCGCTGGCTCAGGCTACCGTCGAGGTCCACCTCGTTCCGGCGCCTTGATCGTCTCGCGAACCGTGCGCGCCCCCAGCTCGTGACCTCCGAAAGAACGCATCCCGTTGCCCCGTGGCGCACCCGTGGCTGAGCCGGCTCCGAACGGCGGGCATCACTCGCGCGGCGAGTGGCGGTTCCGGCCAGACATCGAGGGGCTGCGGGCCATCGCCATCCTGGCCGTGGTGCTGTACCATGCAGGCGTGCCGAACGTGCCCGCGGGCTACCTGGGCGTCGACGTGTTCTTCGTCCTTTCCGGGTTCCTGATCTCCGGCATCCTCCTCAGCGAGGCGGCGACCGGGACGATCTCTCTCCGCGCGTTCTGGGCGCGGCGGGCGCGGCGGCTGCTTCCCGCGGCGGCCGTGCTCATCCTGGCCGTCCTGGCCGTCGATGCTGTGCTCGCTTCGCCCACGGAGCGCATGCCGCACGCCCAGAGCGCCGTCGCGGCCTCGCTGTACGCCTCCAACATCCTCTTCGCCCTGCGCAGCCGGCTGTACTTTGGCGCGGAGAGCGGGCGCGATCCGCTGCTGCACACCTGGTCGCTGGGCGTGGAAGAGCAGTTCTACCTGCTGTTCGCGCCACTGGTGCTCTTCCTGGTGATGCGGGGCGGGGCCGCGGGGCTTCGCCGCCGCTTCGCCGTCGTGGTGGGCGCGGGCACGATCGTGTCCTTCGGACTGTGTTTGGCAGCGGCCCGCGAGGCGCCGGCATGGGCGTTCTACCTCCTTCCCACGCGCGCCTGGGAGTTCGGGGCCGGGGCGCTGTGTGCCCTGGCCGTCGGCGGCCGGAGCCGCGGCGCGCGGAGGTGGGAGGTCGTCGCCGGCCTGGGCGCCGCCGGTCTGATCGGGGCGATGCTGCTGGATCCCGGCGGCACCTCGCTCTCGCACCCCGGGACGGCCACTCTTCTGCCCGTGCTCGCTACGGTGGCGATCATCCTGGCGGGCGGCACCGGATCGCCGCCCCGGGTGTCGCGGGTGCTGGCACGCCCCTCGTTCCGGCTGCTCGGACGCCTGTCGTACTCATGGTATCTGTGGCACTGGCCCGCGCTGGTGTTCCTGGAACTGGAAGTGCCGGCCGCCTCCGCGGGCCTGCGTCTGGCGGTCGCGGCGGCGGCGCTCCTCCCGGCGGCGCTCACCTACGCCCTGGTCGAGAACCCGGTCCGCTACCACGGAGCGTTCCAGCGCCGCCCGGGGCTGGCGATCGTGGGTGCGGCGCTGCTTACGGTGATCCTCTCCGGTGCTGCCTGCGCCGCGGGCGCCCTGGCGGAACGCGCCTACCGCTCCCCCCGCATGGCGGCCGTGCGCGAGGCGGGGCGAAAGCCGGACCGGGAAGCGCTCGGGTGCAAAGTGCTGAACGCTCCCGTCCTGGCGAGGGAGTGCGGAACGGGCGCGGGTGACGGTCCCCTCCTGGTCCTGTTCGGCGATTCGCACGTCGGCCACTGGCTCCCCGCCTTCATACCGGTGGCGGAGCGGCGCGGCTGGCGGCTCCTGATGGTGACCCGGGGCGGCTGCACGGCCCCGTCGGTAACGGTGCTGCTCCGGGTGGCGCCGCTTTCCGGCAACCGCGACTGCGACGCGTGGCGCGCGGCCGCGCTGCGCTGGATCGCCAGCCAGCGGCCGCACGTGGTGGTTCTCAGCAGCAGCCGCGACCGAACCATCCACGTGGGCGGGGACCGCTACCTGGCCGCGGACAGCACCGGCGACGGCCGAAGGCGCTGGGCGGCCGGGCTGCGGCATACGGTCGAGCAGGTGCTGCCGTCCGGCGCCCGGGTGGTGGTGGTGCAGGACACGCCGCTGCCCGGCTTCGACGTGCCCGACTGCATCGCGCGGCACCTGGACCGTCCGGAGCAGTGCGACGTGCCCGCCGCGCGTGCCGTGGACCATCGGCTGGCCCGGGCCGAGCGGGAAGCGATCGCCGGGTTGCAGGGTGTTTCCTACATCGACATGACCCCCGCCATCTGCGGCCCGCGCGTCTGCCGCGTGTACGTGGACGGAGTGATCCGCTTTCGCGACACCGACCACCTGTCCACCCGGTTCGCGGCAGCCCTGGCGCCCCGGATGGACGCGGCGCTGGATGGGGGCGGCCTGCGGTGAGATCCACGCCGGGGCCCGTCGGGGCTTCCTCGCGCGCGCGAGTCGCCCGCGGCTTCGTGCGGCCTGCCCCTCAGCCCAAGGGGACGCCGGTCTGCCGGGCGACGCGCTCCAGCGCCTCCACCACCGCCGGAATGAGGGGGATCCCCTCGCGCCGCCGCAGCTGTTCCGTGCGGCGGCTGGGATCGCCGGGGATCATGGGGCCCGAGGTGCCCTCCGCCGGCCGCGTCGCCCGGAGCGTGCGGATCCAGTCGTCCACCTGGCGTCCGAACTCCTCCGGATCGGCGAAGGCGGCCACCTGGAACGCGCCGAACAGGTGCCCCACCCCCTTGCCCACGGTCCGTGGCGGCGGCGGCAGGTGCGCGGGGAAGGGCGGCGCGAAGGGCCCCCAGCTGGCACCTCCCAGGGGTCCGCAGAGCAGGTCCACCATCGCCCCCAGGCAGTACCCCTTGTGCGCGCCGCGCTCGCGGTCGGACCCCAGCGGAAGGAGCGCGCCTCCGTTCAGCATTTCATGCGGATCGGTGGTCATCCGGCCGTCGCGGTCGATGGCGCACCCTTCGGGGATGGAGGTTCCCTGGCGCGCCGCGTGCTCCACCTTGCCGAAGGCGAATGCGCTGGTGGTGAGGTCGATGACCACCGGCGGCTCTTCCAGCGCGGGGAACGCGATGGCCAGGGGGTTGGTTCCCAGCATCTTTTCGGCGCCCCACAGCGGCGCCACCTGCGGCGGGGAGTTGGTCATCGCCCAGCCGATCAGGCCCCGAGGCAGCGCCTGCAGCGGGTAGTAGTCGCCCGCCCCGAAGTGATTGCTGTTCCCCACGGCCACCCAGCCGGTCCCCACCCGCTCCGCCTTTTCCATCGCCAGCTCGTTGGCGCGCGGGCCCACCACCAGCCCCAGCCCGTTGTCTCCGTCCACCGTGGCCGTGGCGGGCGTTTCCCGCACCGTGCGGATGCGCGGGCGTGGGTTGATGCGCTCCTGCGCGAGCATCTCCACGTACTGCGGCAGCCGGGCTACCCCGTGCGTGTCGATGCCGCGCAGGTCCGCGCTGCTCAGCACCCCCGCCGCCAGCTCCGCGTCCTCTGCCGGCACCCCGAACGTCTGCAGCACGCGGCAGGTGAACTCGCGCAGCAGCGCGGGCTCGAACGTCTTCTCCGCCGTCGCGGGCGGGATCTTCGGCACTGCGGTCACGTTCACTCTCGTTCTCTCCGGTCCCCACCGCCCCTCCGGAGCGCCTGGCGAGCCGGAGCGCGGATCGGCCCGCGCACACGTCCGCCGGAGACGCGGGAGCGGCGAAAAGGGGGTGGAGCAAGGTGGAATTGCTTTCCGGGACAGCTAATGAGTTACAGGAGGGTTGATCATTCGTCAACCGCTTACCGGCCGGAACCGAGGATCACGGGTTCCGCGGCGTCCCCAAAGGGGATGTTTTCCGGCCGGGGCCGGCAGCCTGGACCCTGCCTGGATCGCCGCGTACGCCGGTCCCGACACGTTCCTGCCGGGGACGCGGGCGCTTCCGGCCGGCCAGGCCCACGGGGCTCGAAAGCGCCCGCGGCAGCGGAATTCCAGGGCGATCGGCTCGCCCGCGGTCCGCCGCCGGAAGCGGCGGGTTGACACGGGAGAAACGAATGGGTTAGAGTAGGGATGTCACGGATTCTGGCGGATCAGGTGAGGACAATTTCCCATCGCCACGGCGCGCCGATCCCTCCGCCGGAATCGCGGCACGCCGGTCCGTGCAAACGTTTTCCGCGAGGACTCACCCGGACCCGCCGTGCGACGGCGCCGCGGCGGAGGCGAGCCTCCTCGCGGCGCACACTCTACATCTACCTACCAACGGAGTCGGTATGGCAACGCTCGAGCCGGAAGTCCTCAACCAGAGTGCGCTGCAGCTGGAGGGCATCGACCACGTGGAGCTGTACGTGGGCAACGCCTACCAGGCGGCGCACTTCTATCGCACCATGTTCGGGTTCCGCCCCGTGGCGCGAGCGGGGCTGGAAACCGGCGTGCGCGACCGGCTCTCGATCGTCGTGGAGCAGGGCGAGATCCGCCTGGTGCTCACCAGCGGCCTGCACCCCGACTCGCCCATCACCCAGCACGTCGCGGTGCACGGCGACGGGGTGAAGGACGTGGCGTTCCGGGTGGCGGACGTCGAGAGCGCGTATCGCACCGCCGTCACCCGGGGCGCGGTGCCCGTGTCCGAGCCGCAGGTGCTGCAGAGCAGCGAGGGACGGGTGGTGCGTGCCACGATCGGCGGCCCCGGCGAGGGCGTGCATTCGCTGGTGGAGCGCCAGGACTACACGGGGCAGTTCCTTCCCGGCTTCGAGCCCATTCACGACGCGCCGCACACGGTCTCCACCGGGCTCACGGAGGTGGACCACGTGGCCGTGAGCATGGAGCAGGGCGGGCTGGACAACTGGATCGCCTTCTACAAGGACGTGCTGGGGTTCCACCAGTCGCACCACGAGATGGTGTGGACCAAGAACAGCGCAATGAACAGCAAGGTGGTCGAGGACGCGTCGGGCAAGATCAAGTTCCCCATCCAGGAGCCGGCGGTGAACGGCGGCAAGTCGCAGGTGCAGGAGTACCTGAACTTCAACCACGGCGCGGGCGCGCAGCACGTTGCGTTTCTGACGGACGACGCGGTGGCCACGGTGCGCGCCATCCGCGACAACGGCGTGCACTTTCTGCGCGTTCCCGGCAGCTACTACGACATGCTGGAGGCGCGGGTGGGAGAGGTGGCCCCGGCGGTGATGGGGGCGCTGAAGGAGCTGGGGATCCTGGTGGACTCCGACGACGACGGGCGGCTCCTGCAGATCTTCAGCGAGCCGGTCACCTCCCGCCCGACCATGTTCCTGGAGATCATCGAGCGGCAGGGCGCCAAGGGCTTCGGGTCGGGGAACATCAAGGCGCTGTTCGAGGCGGTGGAGCGCGAGCAGGAACTGCGCGGCAACATCTGATGGCCGACACCACTCTTGCCCCCGCCGCCCTGCGGCTGGCGGGGTGGGCCCGCGCCTCGGGAACGTCGGCGCTGCAGACCATGCTGTCGGTGGGCACGCGCCCGGGGACCATCTCCTTTGCCCTGGGCCTTCCCGCGCCGGAGTTCTTTCCCTCGGAGGAGTACGGCCGCGCCGCGGCGGCCGTGCTGGCCGAGGACCCGCGCGCGCTGCAGTACTCCCCGCCCAGCGCGCCGCTGCAGGCGCACGTGGCGGCGCTCATGGCGCAGCGCGGGGTGGCGTGCGCGCCGGAGCAGGTGTTCCTGACCACGGGCGCGCAGCAGGGGATCAGCCTGCTGGCGCGCCTGCTGCTGGAGCCGGGCGGCGAGATCATCACCGACACCCTGTGCTACACGGGCTTTCAGCAGGCGGTGGAGCCGTTCGCCCCGCGCATTCTCACCGTGCCCACGGACCTGGACACGGGGATGGACGTGGACGCGGTGGAGGCGCTGCTGGCGGGCGGCGCGCGCCCGGCCTTCATCTACACCGTTCCCGACGGGCACAACCCGCTGGCGGTGAGCATGTCGGCGGAAAAGCGCGTGCGGCTGGTGGAGATCGCGCGCCGCTACGGGGTGCCGGTGGTGGAGGACGACCCGTACGGCTTTCTTGCGTACGACGGCCCGCCGGCCCATCCGCTGCGGGCGCTGGAGCGGGAGTGGGTGTTCTACGTGGGCTCGTTCAGCAAGGTGCTGGCGCCCGCGCTGCGGCTGGGGTGGATCATCGTGCCGCAGGAGCTGGTGCGGCTGCTGGCCATCGGCAAGGAGGCCAGCGACATCAACACCGCCACGCTGGCCCAGCGCGGGGCGGCGCGCTTCTTCGACGGCGGCCACCTCCCCGCGCACCTGGCCATGCTGCGGCGCGAGTACCGCCTGCGCCGCGACACCATGCTGGCCGCGCTGACCCAGCACTTTCCCGCCGGCACCCGCTGGCGGAAGCCCGCCGCGGGCGTGTTCATCTGGGTGGAGCTGCCGGAGGGGACCGACGCGGGCGAGGTGCTGCGGGTGGCCATCGAGCAGGAGGGCGTGGTCTTCGTCCCCGGCCACGCCTTTGCCGCCGACGGCAGCCGCACCGCCAGCAACTGCATGCGCCTCAACTTCTCCCACAGCACGCCGGAAGCGATCGAGGAAGGCATCGCCCGCCTGGGCCGTGCCCTTCGGGCCGCGGCGCCCTGAGCGCCGCACGCCAGGGGTCCGCGAGCCGTTTGGCGTGAAGGTGCGCCTCACAAGGACGGAGAGGCACGGAGAGTGAGTCTCTCCGTGCCTCTTCGCGTGAGACGAGCGGCGGAAATGCACGAGGCGGCCAGCGCCCGCCGCTGTCGTTCCGAAGGCGACGATCCGGCGCCGGGACGTCTCCGGCGACGCCCTTTTGGGCCATCGGTGGAAAAGGGCGTTTTTGTGCAATCGGGTTGCGTTTTGAGGCGGGGAATAATATTTTTTCCAGACCGACAAACAACGTTTTCCCGTCTCGTCGAACGTTTCGCGCCCGGGCGCGCCCAACGTTCGCCCCCTGGCGCGTACGGTTCACGCCGGAAGGGGATGTGAACCGGCAAGGACCCGGGGTCCCGCCGGGCACAGGGGACCCCACGGTTGTTGTCTCGGGCGAGTTTTTTCGTGGGAAAGCAGGCTGTGGACGTGCTTGCTGGCCGGACATCCTCCACACCACCGCCGGCGAACGAGCCCCGGCCATTTTCCCGATGACGAAGGAGAGATCGTGAGCGGTCCCGTGATCAACGCCAACGTGGTGGACGCGCTGGTGCTTCCCCGGCTGGTGTGGCTGCGTCCGAACCTGGTGGGGCTCGTGTTCACGCTGTCGAAGCTGCTCCCCGCACGCTTCATCGTCAGCAGGGCGCGCGAAGAGGGCAAGCTGCGGCCGGGCGCGTTGATCGCCGAGACCAGCTCGGGGACGTTCGGGCTGTCGCTGGCCATGGTGGCCCGGCTGCACGGGCACCCGGTGCAGCTGGTGAGCGACCCCTCCATTGAGCCGCCGCTGCGGCGCCGGCTGGAGGACCTGGGGGCCACCGTCCACATCGTGCGCGACCCGGGCCCGTCCGGGGCCTTTCAGATCGCCCGGCTCGAGCTCCTGGAACGGATCCTGGCGGAGAACCCGGACGCGTTCTGCCCCCGCCAGTACACCAACCCCCAGAACCCGGCCAGCTTCGCTCCCTGCGCCGAGCAGCTCGCCCACGCGGCCGGCACGGTGGACTGCCTGGTGGGTCCGGTGGGCTCCGGCGGCTCGCTCTGTGGCACCGCGTCGTTCCTCCGCCTCCTTTCCCCCGAACTGAACGTGGTGGCGGTGGACACCCACCACAGCGTCATCTTTGGCCTGTCCGAGGGCCGGCGCACGTTGAAGGGGCTGGGGAACAGCCTGGTGCCCGCCAACGTGGACCACGCGGCGGTGGACCTGGTGCACTGGGTGGGCGCCGCCGAGGCCTACCAAGCCACCCGCCGGCTGCACGCGGAGCACGCGGTGTTCATGGGCCCCACCAGCGGCGCGGCGTTCCTGGTGGCCGACTGGTACGCCCGGAACAACCCCGACGCGCTCACGGCCGTGATCCTTCCGGACGAGGGCTACCGCTACCAGGACACGGTCTACGACGATGCCTGGCTGCAGGAGAAGGGGCTGCGGCTGGACGCGCCCCCCGCCGGGCCGGTGGAGTGGGACCGCCCCCACGACGGCGACGAGCCGTGGTCGTACTTCCGCTGGGGCCGCCGCGACTACGCCCAGGTGATGGGCGCTCCCCCCCCGCGCCTGGAACTGGCGTCGCTCTGAGGGCGCGCCGGGGCATGGATCCGCCCCGCCGGCGCACGGGTGAGGTTGGCGGGGGCGTCGCCATCGACACCGGCCGGGCTTCACATGAGGATTATGTGTCCTCGCTGGACGCGTACGCCCACCGGCATGCCCCGTCGAGCGGTAACGGGCGAGCCACCCGAGCGCGCGTGTGGAGCGTCGCCAACGACGATCCCTCACCGGCGCATGCCCCTCCACATCATGCTGTCTCATCCGGTGCGCATCTCTATGTCAAAAGTAGAGATTTCAGTTCCTCGATCCCACGTCGATCGATCGATTTCCCCGCACGCTCCTTTCCGACAGAAACGTCAGAAAAGAGCTTGATGATTGCCGCTAAACCTGACGGGAACGGTTGACGGCACGGGCGCGCCCGGGTTATCGTTCTTTTCCCCACGTTTTTGGAACATCGCGTAGTTCTCGTCCTCCCGACCAACGGCTGTGCCGCCAGAGGTTCTCGGACTGCCTCCCCCGCCTCGGTGATCGAGGCGGTACCGTGGGAGCCTGTCTGTGTTTCCGGCAGGGCCGGTAAGCGAGGGTCGGGGGTCGTCACGCGAGGTGGCGCGTCGAGGGACCCTGCGGGGGCGGATGGCCCGCCAGCTTCACGTCTCAGGCGAGATTTTTCTAGAGGAATACAGTCTATGCACGTGCTTCCTGGTCGGGCCTCCTCCACATCACCGGCGGTGACGGCGAGCGCGGTCCGGGCGGAACTGCCGGCGATCGGCGACGAGCTGCTGCGGGAGCAGGCAGAGTACTGGCAGGAGACGCTGGCTGACGCCCCGGAGCCGCTGGAACTGACTGCGGACCGCCCGCGCCCCGCGCAGCCGGACCCCACCGGGGCCATCGTCCGGCTGGAACTGGACGAGGAGCTGGCTGCGGCCCTGGAAGCGCTCGGAATGCGTCACAGCTCGCACATCTCCACGGTCCTGCTGGCGGGGTGGGCCGCGGTGCTGGGCCGGCTCTCGGGGCAGACGGACCTGGTGATCGGGTGCTCCGGGAATGCGCTGCCGGTGCGGGTGGACCTGTCGGGCTCGCCCACGGCCGCGGAGCTGCTGGGCCGGGTGGAGGCGCGGGTGCGGGGTGCGTTGCGGAACCAGGACCTTGCCTTTCAGCGGGTGGTGGAGCTCGTGCAGCCGGACGGCGCCGCTTCCGCCACGCCGCTTTTCCGTGCGGCGTTCGTGTGGCGGGACGCACCCGCGAGCGACCCGGAGCTGCCCGGCCTGGAGCCCGGTGCGGTGGCTGCTTCGGAGCGGTGCTCGACGGGTGGGCTCGACCTGTCGCTCGAACTCGGGGAGGAGAACGGCGGGGTCGCGGGCCAGGTGGTGTTCGCGACGGCGCTGTTCGACCGCGAGACGGTGGAGCGCTACGCGGGATACCTGCGCCGGATGCTCGCGGGGATGGCGGCGGACGAGACCCGGCCGGTGGACCGGCTGACGCTGGTGTCGGACGAGGAGCGCCGCCTGGTGGTGGAGGAGTGGAACCGCACGGAAACGCCGTACCCCGCCGACTCGTAC